>JAYABH010000009.1:0-44019 GCA_037343695.1 bacterium
TCCCAGATGGGCAAGAAGGAGACCATGGTCGATACCGCGAAGGTCCTCGGCCGCTTCTATGACGGCATCGAGTACCGCGGCTACGACCAGAAGGTCGTCGAGGGGCTCGCCGCCAACGCGGGCGTGCCCGTGTGGAATGGCCTCACGGACGTTGACCACCCCACGCAGGCGCTGGCCGACATCCTCACGCTGATGGAGAACACCAAAAAGCCGCTGAGCAAGTGCAAGCTCGTTTTCTGCGGCGACACGCGCAACAACGTCGCCTACTGCCTGATGTACATCTGTGCCAAGCTCGGCATCCACTATGTCGGCTGGGGCCCGAAGGAGCTCGCCCCCGCGGCGGACGTTGTGGCCTACTGCCGCGAGGTCGCCAAGGAGACCGGCGCGATCGTCGAGTACGGTGAGGACAAGGCGCTCTTAAAGGGCGCGGACGCGCTCTACACCGACATCTGGGCCTCCATGGGCGAAGAGGACAAGATCCCCGAGCGCGTCAAGCTGCTCACGCCCTACAAGGTCACGGGCGAGGTGATGAAATCCACCGAGAACGAGGACTGCATCTTCCTGCACTGCCTGCCCTCCTTCCACGACTTCGACACCACCATGGCCGCTTCGCAGAAGGAGCTCGGCTATGATATCCGCGAGGTCACGGACGAGGTCTTCCTCTCCCCGAACTCCAAGGTCTTCGACGAGGCCGAAAACCGCATGCACACGATCAAGGCCGTCATGGTCGCGACCATCGGCAACGTGTAAGCATACCACTTCAAATCGAAAGCGGACCGGGGCGCTGCCCCAGTCCGCTTTTTCCTTACGCTTCGAAAAATACGAAAGAGACGCGGACTTTCATCCGCGTCTCTTTCGCTCTTCTCTCTTATCTCTCAAAAGCTCACTTGCAGTATTGTTCCAGATTACGGCGGAGGGTGCTCGCCTCCATCTCGCCGCGGGCGACGATAGCGACCGAGTCGTTGCCGGAGATGCAGCCGAGCATCTGCGGCAGACGCATCGCGTCGATGGCCGCGCCCGCCGCGTCGGCAAGGCCGGGCAGCGTTTTGAGCAGCACCACGATGCCCGCGCTGTCCACGCTGACGCTGCATTCTTTCAGGATCAGCTGTAAACGTCTGGCATTGTCGATATGGTCCGCCTTGCCGGAAACGGCGTAGCGGCTGCGGCCGCCTCCGATCGGCTCCTTGTAGAGGTAGAGCTCCTTGATATCGCGCGAGACGGTGGTCTGCTTGGTCTCGATGCCGCACTCGGCAAGACGCGCGATCAGCTCCTCCTGCGTTTCAATGTCGTACTTTTCGATCAGCTCCAGGATCTTTTTCTGTCGTTTACTTTTCACACTTTGATCCTCCTGTCCCTTGATTTTGCGCGCGGCGCAGGGCGGCGGGGCGCTCCCCGCCATGGAAGGCAGTCTCTTTCGTGCGTTTTTACAGATCGTCGCGGTTGACCGGGCAGGACATGCAGCGCGGGCCGCCGCGTCCGCGCGACAGCTCGGCCGACGGCACGGTCAGCACGTCGAGCCCATGCTTGGCAAGAAGCTCGTTGGTCACATAGTTGCGCTCATAGGTGATGACGCGGCCCGGCGCGATGCACAGCGTGTTCGAGCCGTCGTTCCACTGCTCGCGCTGCGCGGCCATCAGGTCGCCGCCGCCGCAGCGGATCAGGTCGACCGCGGGCAGCTTGAGCTCGAGGGCCAGAATGTCCTTGAGCTCTTCCTTGATCGCGCCGAAGCGGAGCTCGCCGTGCTCGTCGAGCGTCATCTCATAAACGCTCAGCGGGCCCTCGATCTCGGGATGGATGGTGAACTTGTCGTAGTCGACCATCGTGAAAACCGTGTCGAGGTGCATGAACGCGCGCGTCTCGGGAATGTCGAAGGCGAGCACCTTCTTAAAGTCGGAATTTTGCAGAAGATTGCGCGCAAACGTCTCCGCGCCGGAGACCGTCGTGCGCTCGGACAGGCCGACGGCCACGATGTCCTTCGACAGCACGAGCACGTCGCCGCCCTCGATGGAATAGCTGTCGGACAGGTCGTACCACATCTTGTTGTCCTGCGTGGCAAAGTCGCGGTTGTAGAGGAACATGTACTTTAAGAGCAGACTCTCGCGTTTGCGCGCAGGGGTATGCATGCGGTGGATGTTGATGCCCTCGCCCACGCAGGCGCCGGGGTCGCGGGTGAAGTAGAGGTTCGGCATGGGGTCGGAGACGAAGGGATAGTCGTCGTCGACCAGGTCCATCAGGGACGTGGGCTGCTTGGTGGCCACCTCGCAGCGCTTGATGCCCGCGATGAGCTTGGTCACCATCTGCTTGGGCGGCATATCGAGGAGCAAACTCGTCATGCTCGCACGCAGGCCCTTTGCGTGGATCTTGCTGATGTTCAGAAAGTCGTTGACGAGTTGGATCTGGCGCGCGGGGTCGGCGATGGCCTTGGCCACCTCGTCCACGTAGTAGACGACCTCGATGCCGTTTTCGCGCAGGACCTCGGCAAAGCGGTCGTGCTCCTCCTGCGCGACCTTTAAGTACGGGATATCGTCGAACAGCAGGCGCTCGAGCGTGCCGGGCGTCAGCGATTCCAGCTCCTCGCCGGGGCGGTGCAGCAGCACCTTATTGAGCTTTCCGATCTCGGAAAAGTTGTGGATGCCTGGATACATGGTATGCTCCCTTCCCGGGGTGCCGGCGGCTCTCTCATCCACCGCCCGAAACGACCCCGCCGTGATTTGTTTGCGCCGCGCCGCCGGAAAACGGCGCGCCATGGTCCGTTCTTTCTTATGGCTCCAGTATAATCGTTTCTTCTCCGCTTGTGATGTATCAGCACCGGCAGCATTTTATGTGCCAGTTATTCCTCCAATTCTTCTTTCAGCGCTTTTTGCAATACCTCCATGCCCTGCGCGAGCCGCTCCTCGGACTCGTAGGAGTAGTTGATGCGGATATGGTCGCGTCCGCCGTTTTTATAGGGGTAAAAGACGTGGCCGGGGATGAGCGTAACGCCCATGTTGTAGGCCCGGCTGATGAAATGCTTGCTGTCCACGCCGTCGGGCAGGCGGCACCAGACGTAAACGCCGCCGAGCGGCTTATCGTAGCGCACGCCGAGCGGCGCGAGCTCGTCGAGCCTGCGGCAGACAAGGTCGCGCTTTCCGCGGTACTCCTCGCGGAAGCGCGCGAGCGCGGCATAGTAGCTGCCGTCGTCCAGGTACATGCCGAGGAGCTTCTGCGTCAGCCAGTCCGAAGCCATCAGCCGCACGGAGACAAGATAGCTCAGCGCGCGGACAAAATCGCGGTTGCCCGCGACGAAGGCAAGGCTCAGCCCCGGCACGAACGTGAGCGAAAAGGAATAAATGTAAATGACGTTGCCCATCGTGTCGAAGGCCTTGATCGGCGGGAGCTTTTCGCCCTCGTAGGCAAGCTCGCTCGCCGCGTCCTCCTCCACGATTGGGATGCGGTAGCGGTTGGAAAGCTCGACGAGCTTTTTGCGCCGCTCGAGCGACAAAATATGCCCCGTGGGGTCGTGGTAGCTCGAATTGACGAAGATGAGCCGCGGCTTTGTATGCGTGAGCAGGTTTTCGAGCACCTCGCAGTCCATGCCGTCTTCATCGACCGGCACGGAGAGGATACGCGCTCCCGCAAGCTCCATCACGCGGAACATGTCCGGGTGCACCGGCTCCTCCATCACGACGCTGTCGCCGGGCTTGACGAGCAGCGTCACGATAAAGTCGAGCGCCTGGTTCGTCTCCGCGAGCACCTGGATCTCGCCCGTCGAAGCCTTCACGCCCTTCGTGCCGAGGAAGGAGACGAGCTTCTGGCGCAAAAAGCGGTCACCCTTATAGGGGCTGAAAAAGTACTGGCACGGACCGCTGCCCGTGACGAGCGAAGCGATGTCGTGCGCCACGCGGTCCGGCGGGAAAACGTCGCGCGCGGCGATGCCGCTGCCGAGGGAATAATGGCTCTCGTCCGTAAAGCGCTGGAAAAGATCGTCGAAGGTCTTTTCCATGTCAAGGTATTTGTCATCCACCGCGCTGACCCAGTTCACGCGGCCCGCGCACTCGCAGCCTCTTTCCTCCGTCTCCGCGGGCGCGCCGCCCTCCGCGGCGGTGACCACATAGCCGACGCCCTGGCGCGACTCGATCCACGCGTCGCTCTTGAGCTCGCTGTACGCCTTGACGACCGTGTTGCGGTGCACGTCAAGGATCTGCGCGAGCGCGCGCTCGCTCGGCAGCGTGCTGGCTCTCGGCAGCGCGCCGCTGATGATCTGCGCTTTGATCTGGTCGGCGATCTGAAGGTATACGGGAACCTTCGCGTCCTTGTTTATCCTGATCGTCATCGGGTCTCTCTCCCTTTCTGCGGCGCTCCGGTCTCTCACCTCCGGCGCGCACGGTGCGCGGTGCCGCAGTTCTCACTCTCTGTCTGCATTTTACCATAACTCAGCGGTATTTGTACAGACATTTTTGTGCATCTGCGCTAAAGTCCTAAAAATATAAGGCCGAAGGCGTCCTTTTCGGACGCCTTCGACCTTTTCCGGTCGGAAACTATGAGCGGAGCAAGTCGAAGCTTACCCTTTAAAACAGCAGATGCGCGATGGGGCAGACGATCAGCAGGCTGATGATGGTACGCTCAAGGAAGATGACGAACAGTTCCCACAGGTTGAGCGGGAGCTTGGAGCCGAGGATCAGGCCGCCGACCTCGGAGAGGTACAGCACCTGCGTGACGGACACGACCGCGACGATGAACTTGGCCATCTCGCTGGTGGACTCCGCGATCAGGATGGCGGGGGTCAGCATGTCGGTGAAGCCGACGATCATCGTGGAAGCGACGGCGTCCGCTTCGGGCACCTGCAGCAGCTGGAGCAGCGGGCGGAACGGCACGCCGAGCCATTCAAAGATCGGGGTGAAGTTGGCAAGGATGAGCGCGATGGTGCCGATGGCCATAACGGAGGGCAGAACGCCGAACCACATGCTGCACGCGTTCTTGAGACCGCTCGCGAAGAACTCGCCGACGCCCTTGTGCTCGGCAACGCGCTTCATGGCGAGGTCCATGCCGTACTCGACGTTGCTCTTGTAGCCGGCGGGAAGCGTGTCGGGCGCGGCCTTGCCGGGAACGAGGTACGTATTGGGCTTTCTGCGCAGGGGGTAGAGATACGGGCACACGATGGCGCACACAATGCCGACGAAGCAGACGATCAGATAATAGATGCCGAACTTGTCGAGCATGCCGACCGTATCGAGGACCACGAGCGTAAACGTGATGGAAACGGCGGAGAACAGCGTTGCGATGATGCTCGCTTCCTTGGCGGAGTAGTAGCCGCCCTCATACTGGTTGCAGGTGAGCATGACGCCGAGCGTGCCGTCGCCGATCCAGGAGGTGATGCAGTCCACCGCCGCGCGGCCGGGGACCTTAAAGAGCGGGCGCATGACCTTCGTGAGCAGCGCGCCGACGAACTCCAGCAGGCCGAAGTCGAGCAGCAGCGGCAGCAGCAGCGCCGCGATGACGAAGATGATAACGAGCGTGGTCATCAGGTCGTACAGGATGAAGCCGCCCTGACCGCCGCCGGTGATCATGCTGATAAAGCCCGTGCCCTCGGCGTCAACGCCCTTGTAGGTCAGCCACACGAAGATGGCCGCGATGACGCGGATGACGACCCAGATGGGCTTGCAGGCGAAGCATTCTTTCAGAATGTCGTTGTCCATGATGAACTTGGGCTTTGCAAGCGCGATGAGCGACATGATGGCCGAAACGGTCAGGATCAGGACGCACAGCAGCGGCAGGATGCCGCCGATGGCGCCGGCGATGATATCGGCGATGATCTTGACCACGACGGTCCAGTTGCCATCACCATTTTTGACGGGGATCATGAACAGGACGACGCCGATGACAGACGGGATAATAAATAGAGCCTTCAGTTTGCCGGTGTTTTTGGTTTCCATTCTCTCTCCTCCTTCATATTTGCGAGCGGTCCGGCGGCGGTCTCTCTCTAAACCGCCGTCCGTTTGATGCGCTCTTAACACATACTTTAATCATTTTCATCCATAACGCAAGTGCCAGTTGCGTTATGGATTTGTATACCAGCAATAAATTTCTCCATTTCGCCATCTTCTTTTTTGTCGAACTTTACTTCGCTCCGAATGTGTTGCCGGTCTGCCGCCCTGCCGCGCGGGCAAAAGCAAAGCGGCGGGCGCGCATCGCGCGTCCGCCGCCTGCTTCGCCCTATTGCAAGTTTTCAAGGTCCGACTTGCTCAGCTTCATTTCCTTCCATTGTTCCGGAAGGCCCGGTGCGATCATCGGAAAGACGTTTTCCGTGTCCGACGTCGGCTGGATGTTATAGGTGCCGTACTTGTTGATGAGGTCCGCGCAGTCGTCCGGCTGGCCGAAACGCGCCTTGAGCATGGGCGTCATGTCGCGCGGAAGGCCGGGGTCTTTTCGCTGCATGAAAAATCACCTCCGGACGTAGTATGTCCGGAGGCGGCAAAAGTTTTCTCACGCGCGCAGCGACTTGGGATAAACGCCCGCGTCGTGCAGCTTCTGCAGCTCGCGCTGCACCATTTCCTTATCCTCATGATAGGTCATGCCGAACCAGCGCGCGTCCGAGCGCAGGACCGACACCTTGAGCTCGCCGGAGCCGATCAGCTCGCCGATAAGGCTCGGCAGCAGGCATTCTTTTTTGAGCTCGCCCTCCGGCAGCGCGCGGAGGAAGGCCTTGAAGTACTCGTCCAGCTTTTCAAAAAGCCAGGGCGTGAAGCCCCAGAAGTTCATCGACACCGGCGTTTCCGGCGCGTAGACCGGGCCGTCGCCGTTTTCCTGAATGTCGCGGATCTTGCCGTCGGCGCAGGGCTTTAAGTGGAACGTCTCCACCACGCGGTCGAGCATGCCCTGCTCGGTCACGTGGCACACGCCGCGCGTGACCGTGCCGTGCTCGCTCACGGTATTGCACAGGCTGTAGCCGACCATTGTGCCCTCGCCGCTCTGCGCGAGCCGTCCGAGCTCTTCATAGATCGTTTTGAACGCGTCCACGCCGTAATAGTCATCGGCATTGATGACGACGAAGGGTTCCTTGACGCACTCTTTCGCGCACAGCAGCGCGTGCACCGTGCCAAAGGGCTTCACGCGCCCAGACGGCACCTTGTAAAAGTCCGGCACACTCGAAAAATCCTGATACGCGTAGCAGACCTCGACTTTTTCGCCGTCCGCCGTCTTTCGCCCGGCAAGGTAGCTCCCGACCATGTTTTCCATCAGCTCACGCATGTCGGGCTTGATGATAAAGACCACCTTCGTAAAGCCCGCGCGCAGTGCGTCGTAGATCGAGTATTCCATCAGGATCTCGCCGTTGGGGCCGATGCCGTCCACCTGCTTATTGCCGCCGTAGCGCGAGCCCATGCCCGCCGCCATAATGACCAGCGCTGCTTTCATAAAAACAAAACTCCTCTCAAAGTTCTCGATCTCTTTTTCTCCGGGCGCGCACTGCGCGCTCATCTTCGCCCATCATAGCGTATCCGAACCGGCATTGCAACCGTCTTTTTCGTCTCTTGTCTTTTGCCGCAGGCGTGTTATACTGGTGTAACTATTTCTTAACACCGAGGTCACACCATGGAAGGATTTCTGCACGCGGTCTCTTCCGTCACCATCATCCTGCTGCTGACGGCGACGGGCTATTTCTGCGCGGCCAGGGGCTGGATGGGCCCGCAGGCCAAGGCCTTTATCGGCAAGTTCACGCTCTCTGTCGCCATCCCCTGCATGTCGGTCTACGGGCTGACGAATAACCTGACCCGTGATCTTCTGGTTCAGTCGGGCAGCTTTCTGCTCGTGCCGCTGCTCGGCACCGTGGTCATCACGATCCTGTCACTGCTCGTCGGCAGGCTCTTGAAGCTGCCGCGCAAAAAGCTCGGCGTTTTTATGATGATGTGCTCGGTGTCGAACGCCATCTTCGTCGGCCTTGCGATGTGCACCGAGCTCTTTGGCGACACCTGCACGCCCTACGTCATGCTCTACTACCTCATCAACACCAGCTTTGTCCAGCTGCTGTTTCTCTCGCTTGTGCGCTGGTCGGGCGAGAGCCGCGGCTTTGACCTCAGGATGCTCCAGAAATTCCTGACCACGCCCGCCGTCATCGCCGTTTTCGTCGGCCTCGCGCTCGTGTGGTTTGAAGTGAGGCTCCCCGCGCTCGTGATGAGCTACTGCCGCTATATGAACAACCTCGTCACGCCGCTGGCGCTGCTGCTCACAGGCTACATCATCCACGAGATCGGGCTCAAAAACGTCAGGCTCGACCGCGACCTTGGCATCGCGATGATCTTCCGCTTTCTGCTCGCCCCGGCGTTTTCGATCGCGCTGTGTGGGGTATTCGGCGTGACGGGCCTTGCGCACAACGTGCTCATCGTCGAAATGTCGATGCCGGTCGTGACGCAGACGGTCGTGGCCGCGGCGGAATACGGCGCGGACGAGGAATTCGCCGCGCAGGGCGCGGCGCTCTCCACCCTCGCGTGCTTTGTCGTTATCCCGGTTTTGATGCTGATTTTATAATCAAAAAAGCGTCCGCACACAGTGCGGACGCTTTTTTCATAAGCTGCGTTCTCAGTTCCCGATCAGGGCGGAGAGGCCGCCGATCCGGAGCTCGTCCTTGTAGTAGTTGAGCTCGTCGCCGATCAGCTCGTCGAGCACCTTCATGCCCAGCACCTCGACGGGGGCCTTGTCATCCGTCAGGATGCAGCTTCCGCCCTCGTAGGGCGTGAGCTTGGGCATAACCGTGCGCATCATATCGGCGTAGTCGCTGTCGGCAAGGGCTTCGACGCTGCGCGCGAACGTCTCCTCCCAGTTATCCGCGTCGGTGCAGAAGACCTCGGTATTCGTGTTGCCCTTCACGGGCGCGGTGACGGTGTATTTGAAGACGCTCGCCATCGTGTCGCAGAGGTATTCGTTGATCGAGCCGTTCTCCGCCGACGTCATGTTGAGGTTCACGACCATCACGCCGTTCGGCTTGAGGTGCGCTCGAACCTGCTCGAAAAATTCGACGCTCGAGAGCTGGAACGGGATCGTGATATCCTGATAGGCGTCCACCATGATGACGTCGAACTTCTCCTCGTTCGCCGTGAGGTACGCGCGCCCGTCCTCGACCGCGACGCTTACGCTGTCGGGAAGGCCGAAGTACTCCGACGCGATGTCGGCGATCTTTTTGTCGATCTCTGCGCCCTGCACGCTCGCGCCGGGGAAATAGCGCGTGCAGTAGCTCGCGTAGGTCCCCGAGCCCATGCCGAGGATCATGACGCTGCGGCCCTCATTGTCCGTGCCGTCCATGCCCGCCATGCAGGGCGCGGCGAGGGCATAGTCATAGTACATGCCCGTCAGCGCATCGCCCTTGACCTGCACGCTCTGCACGCCGAAAAGGACGTTGGTCGAGAGCGTCGTGCGCTTCGCGCTGTCCTGCACCTGCAAATAGTTGTAGATGGACTCATCCTCGAGCGTGAGATCGTTTTCCCAGAAGGCGAAGCTGTAATTCGGCAGCGCGAAGCACAGTCCGAGGATCAGCAGCACCGAGACGATACCCGGCACGCTCTTTTTCCGCTCGAACACAAAGTACGCGATACCGATGGCCGCGAGCACGCCCGAGAAGATGAGAAACGTCGCCGCCGTGCCGACGGCCGGGATGGTCACAAACGTCGGAACGAAGGTTCCGATGATGCTGCCAATGGTGTTGAGCGCACCCAGCCGCCCCACGGTCTTGCCCGTGTCGTCGAGATTATCCACCGTAAAGCGCGTGAGCGACGGCGTAACGGTGCCGAGCAGCACGCAGGGGAAGGCGAAGATCACAAGGCACGCCGCGAGCGCCGCCCAGACGAGGAAGTTTTTCGTCACAAAAAGCGCCAGCAGCAGCGAAATGCCCGCGATCAGATACCGCCCCACAAACGGGATGAGCGCGATCCAGATGGCCGCGATGATGAGGCGGCGGTAAAGCTTATCGGGCGTGGCGCTCTTGTCGGCGAGCTTGCCGCCCCAGACGTTGCCGATCGCCATGGCGATCATGATGACGCCGATGATAACGGTCCACACGATCTGCGACGAGCTGAAATACGGAGCCATGAGCCTGCTCGCGCCCAGCTCCACCGCCATGACGGACATGCCGGAGAAAAATTCGGTCAGGTATAAAAAGTACTTGCTGCGGATGAGTTTATTTTCCATGCAGGGCCTCCCTGTCGTTTGTTTTCTGCCGTTTCACGCGGAGATAAGGCGATTATAGCATGTCTTTTCCCCTCTGCACAGGTTTTTCTTTCGCCGCGCGGCGTAAGATGGGCATATCGTCCCCGCGCGCGCATATAGATGGAGCAACATGAATCGGGAGTGTGCTTCATGAAGGGAAATATGGAAGAGCGAGCCCGCACGCTGGCGGCCTACATCATCGAAAACCGCGCCACCGTGCGTGCGGCGGCGAAAAAATACGGCGTGAGCAAATCCACCGTGCACAAGGACCTGCAGGACCGCCTGCCCCAGTTCGACCGCTGCCTTTATTTACAGGTCAAGGAAATTCTCGAGGAAAACAAGGCCCAGCGGCACCTGCGCGGCGGCATGGCCACAAGGAAAAAATATAAGGGCTATTAAGAAACTTTTTTCGTCCGTTTCCGTCTAAGATACAGAGACTTCGCGCGGCGGCAAAAATTCCTCTTGCATCCGTCCGCCGCGCAGAGTACAATACCGTTATTGTAAACCAGAAGAAAACAGATCGGAGCAATGAGATGAGAGAACAGGACTATTACGGGCGCGGCTATGATTACGAGGACGAGCCGCGCCGTTCCGGCGGCGGGAGCACACGCCGCGGATCGAAGAAGAAGCAGCGCAAAAACCGCGGCGAGCGCGCGGCGGTGGTGCTTTTGTCGCTTCTTTTCCTCGTCGTTGCCGCGCTGGCGGTGGTCAAGTACGTCGTGCGCGCGCCCGAGCCCGCGGCGGATGACCCGCAGGACGCGCAGACCGAGCAGAACACGGACGACGGCGACGCGATCGAGACCGTGTCGAACGGCAAGGCGCGCAAAAAATACTGCTACACCATCCTGCTCTCCGGCATTGACAACGACGCCGGCGGCAGCGACACGAACATGCTCATGCGCTTTGACGCGGAAAATGACAAGATCGACGTTGTCAGCCTTCCGCGCGACTCGCTGATGAGCAACGGCCACAAGCTCAACTACGCCTACAACAACGGCGGCACCGAACAGCTGCGCAGCGAGATCGAGGACCTTCTGGGCATCCCGGTGGATTTCTATGTATCGGTCAATTTAAAGGGCTTTATCGAGCTGGTCGATCAGATCGGCGGCGTTGACTTCGAGGTCCCCGAGGATATGAACTATGACGACCCCTATCAGGACCTGCACATCCACTTCAAGGCTGGTCTCCAGCACCTTGACGGCCAGCAGGCCATGGAGGTCGTGCGCTTCCGCCACAACAACGACAACTCGGGCTACGGCGGGCGGCAGGACATCGGCCGCATCGAAACGCAGCAGGCGTTTTTAAAGACCGTGGCGCAGAAGCTCCTGAAGGTCGAAAACGTGCCCGCAATGGCCGAGACCTTCTTAAAGTACGTCAAGACCGACTTAACGCTCGGCAACCTCGTGTGGCTGGGCAACGAGGCGCTCTCGATGGGCGGCATGAGCGCCGTCACCTTCGCCACCCTCCCCGGCGACGGCACGGGCTGGTACAAGGGCGCGTCCGTCTACGCGCTCGACCCCGAGCAGGTGCTCGAGATGACCAACAGCATGCTCAACCCCTATGTTGCCGACATCACCGCGGACGAGCAGAACATCATCGTCCCGTAAGCGCCGCCTAAAAACACAAGAAAGAGAGTAAAACCGCCATGAAGTTCCGCTTTGCGCTGCTGACCGCGGCGCTCGCGCTCCTGCTTTCCGTCCCCGCCCTCGCTTTCAGCGCGGGGCCCACGCCCGACGAGGTCCCGGCTGAGTCTGAGGAGGATCCCGCCCCCTTTGCGACCCTCCGGTCCTACAGCGGGCAGTTTACCGATGTCAAGGACGGCGACTGGTTCGCCCCGTCCGTCATCTCCGCCTATGAATACGGGCTGCTCGACGGGCGCGGCGGCGGCTTTTTCGCGCCGACCGGCAGCGTGACCATCGCCGAGCTTCTGACGATCGCCGCGCGCCTGCACGCGATCTACATGACCGGCAGCGACGAGGTCATCCCCGCCGCGGCGGACGGCGAGAGCTGGTACCAGCCCTATGTCGATTACCTCAAGGGCGAAAAGCTGCTGGGCGAGAGCTTCGAGGGCTTCTACCTCCTGCCCGCCTCGCGCGCACAGATGGCGGGCATCTTCGCCTTCGCCCTGCCGTCGGACTGGTACGAGGAACCAAACGCCGACATCGTCACCACCGCCTACGCAAGCGGCGACTACATCGCCGACGTGACGCTGAAAACGCCCTACCGCAGTGAGATCCTGCTCATGTACCGCCGGGGGCTCCTCTCCGGCATGGATGAAAAGGGCAGCTTCTATCCCGAGCGCAGCGTGAGCCGCGCGGAGATCGCGGCGCTTCTGACGCGCGTGGTCGAGCCGGAGACACGCCTGACGCTCACCTGGACCGTCGAGCCCTACCACTCCGCAAAGGGCGCGACGCTCGCAGGCCTTGTCAAAGCGCCGGAGAGCACGGCGCTCCCCGCGTCGGCAAAGGACACGGACGCCATCGACGCGCTCGTGCGCGATATGCTCGCGCGCGGCGAGCACACCATCACACTGCACTACGCCAAGCCGCTCACCGCGTCCGCCGCCAGCGCGCTGACGCAGGCGTTCACCTCCTGCGTCAAGACCTACTGCGAGCAGATGTACAACGCCGTCTCCTGCCGCGCCTACTCGAGCGGCAGGGTGAGCCTCACCTTCTCGTCCACCGCCTGCACGGACGCAAAGCTCCAGTCCTACCGCGACAAGGCGCTTGCCGCCGCTATCAAGGTCCACGATTCCCTCTGGGAGAGCGGCGAGCTGAGCTACGGCATGAGCCAGTACGAGATCGCGCAGGTCTATTATGAGTGGCTGTGCGACCACTGCCGCTACGACGACGGCGCGTCGGACGATTCCCTCAGCCACCTTGCCTACGGCGCGCTCGTGGAGGGCCTTGCCGTGTGCGACGGCTACACGGGGGCCTATAACCTCCTTTTGAAGCTCGAGGGCATCGACTGCACCTCCCTTTTCAACGACAGTCACATCTGGACCGTCGCCCGGCTCGACGGGCGGCAGTACCACATCGACGTCACCTGGGGCGACCAGTACGGCCGCACGGACCTGCGCTACTTCGGCATGAGCGCCGAGCAGTCGCGCAAGTACCACCCCTGGACGGAGCAGGGCGGGAAGAAATAGCGCAATAAAAGAGCACCGGTCCGGAGGAAAACGCTCTCCGGACCGGTATTTTTATTCCTTTTTCACCATTTGATCGTGCGCCGCACGTGCGTGAGCGGCAGCTCGAAGCCCTCCTGCAAAACCGCCCAGTGCTCCGGCCCGCAGCGCTTCAAGCTTCTAAGTCGCAAACCAATATCACAGCTTTGTTCGCAAAAGTGTTTTCTCCACTTCTTGCGTCAGACGGAAAGCTCCCTCTGCCCATGGCAGAGGGAGCTTTCCCGTTTTGCGATTCTTAAATTTCAAAGGTCTCGCCGTCGTGCGTGATGCGCGCGACGATCTCCTCCTGCCCCGGATGGGCGGCGAGGTAGCGGTCGATGACCTCAAACTTTTTCCACATGTGCATGGGGAACACGTGCTTCACCGGCACGCACTTTAAAAGCAGCTCGATGCCGAGCCCCTCGCTCTCCTCGCCAAGGCGCGGGTCGAGCGGGGCCATCGCCGCCGCGATCTCGGGCGTGATGCCGTTGTCGGTCCCCTCGTCGCGCACGGCGGAAGCGAGCTTGTCGATCGCCGCGCGGTAATGCACGGCCATGTTGTTGCAGTAGGCCTTGCCCTCGCTCTCCCAGTTCCACCAGTTGAGATCGCCCCCGTGGTAGACCATCTTTCCCTCGCAGCGCAGAAGGTAGGCGTTGCCGATGTCGGTCGATTTGATGGCGCGGATGCTCAGCTCCTCGCCCGCCGCTTCGGTCAGCAGGATGCTGTCGGGCCGCAGGACGGTCGTGCGGGCAAAGGCCTCGTCGGAGATATTGAGCCATTTGCGCTTGCGCTCGGTGAGCCGCGTATCGCGCGAGACGAAGTAGCGCGTGTCGGGATACTGCTCCAAAAGGCCGTAGACGCGCGCGTCGAAGTGGTCCTCGTGGCTGTGGCTCGCGAAAACGAGCAGGGGCTTTTCCGGCTTGAGCAGCGGAAGCTCGCCGGTGTAGTCCTCTTCATAGGTATAGTCGAACAGCGTGTAGAATTTGTCCCATTCGATAAGGTACGCGCTGTGGGCGATAAAGGTGACGGTCATGTGCGTTCTCCTTTCGCGTCGGAGGATGGAAGTTTTCCTGTAGGATTATAGCAGACGCGCACGCGGCGCGCAAGGGAAAAGGCTTTTCAAATCCGCGCGGATGTGGTAAAATATTTTGATCAATTGCGCGCCGGGCGCGCGCATGCAGGGAGGGAGCCGCGCCATGCTGAAAAAAGCCTACGTTGAGATCACGAACCGCTGCAACCTCGCCTGCTCCTTCTGCCCCAAGACGAAGCGCGCGCCGCGCACGATGAGCGCGCAGGAATTCGACCTTGTTCTCTCCCGGCTCGAGGGCTGCGTGCAGTACGTTTACCTGCACGTGATGGGCGAGCCTCTGCTCCACCCCGAGCTTTCAGCGCTTTTCGCCCTCGCGAAGGCGCGGGGCATGAAGGTCTGCATCACGACGAACGGCACGCTGCTCTCCCGCCGCGCAGGCGAGCTTCTTGCCGCCGAAAGTCTGCACAAGATCAGCGTCTCGCTCCACAGCTTTGAGGGCAACGACGGTGCGGACGAGCAGGAGCTTGCGTATTTGACGCAGGTCTGGGACTTTGCCGAAAAAGCCGCGGAAAAGGGCGTGATCGTCGCCCTCCGCCTCTGGAACGACGGCGGGGCTGACGCGCGCAACGGCGAAATTCTCGACTTTCTGCGCTCCCGCACGGGGGACGGCTGGCCCGAGATGCGAAACGGCAGCTTCCGCCTGCGCGAGCGGCTGTATCTCGAGCGCGCGGGCAAGTTCGACTGGCCGGACATGAGCGCCGATGAATCCGGCGCGCAGTTCTGCTACGGTCTGCGCGACCAGATCGGCGTGCTCTGTGACGGCACGCTCGTCCCCTGCTGCCTTGACCACGAGGGCGATATCCCGCTGGGAAATCTTTTCGCCCAGCCGCTTGAAGAAATTCTGAACTCACCGCGCGCGACCGCCATCCGCGAGGGCTTTTCTAAGCGCAAGCCCTCGGAGGAGCTGTGCCGCCGCTGCGGCTTTGCCGCGCGCTTCAATAAATGATATGACGGAACACTGGGAAAACTTAAATGAACTGACCGCCCCGCTGCTCGCGTGGTACGATTTGAATGGCCGCACGCTGCCCTGGCGCAGCGTGGTCACGCCGTACCGCACTTGGGTCTCGGAGATCATGCTCCAGCAGACGCGTGTGAGCGCGGTCATTCCCTACTTTGCGCGCTTTATGGCGGAGCTTCCGGACGTTCCCGCGCTCGCAAGCGTGCCGGAAGAGCGGCTTTTCAAGCTCTGGGAGGGGCTTGGCTACTACTCGCGGGCAAGAAACCTGCAAAAGGCGGCGAAGCTCCTCGTCTCCGACTATGGCGGCGCGCTGCCGCAGTCGTATGAAGCGCTTTTGAAGCTCCCCGGCATCGGCGAGTACACCGCCGCCGCCATCGCGTCCATCAACTTCGGCGAGCCGGTCGCGGCGGTGGACGGGAACTTACTTCGCGTGGCCGCGCGCGTCAGCGGCTGCGGCGAGGACATCATGGACGCGAAGGTGCGAAAGCTTTTCCGCCAAAAGCTCGACGCCGCCATCGACCCGGAGCGTCCCGGCGCTTACAATCAGGCGATGATGGACCTCGGCGCGACGGTGTGCCTGCCGAACGGCGCGCCGAAGTGCGAGCTCTGCCCCGCGCGCACGGTGTGCGCGGCATATAAAAACGGCCTTACGGAGGTCCTCCCCGTGCGTGCGAAGAAAAAAGCGCGCCGGGTCGAGGAGCGCACGGTGCTGCTGCTTTTTCAACGCGGCAGGGTCGCGCTCCAAAAGCGGCCGGACACGGGCCTTCTTGCGGGGCTCTGGGAATACCCCAGCGTTCCGGAGAGCCTTGACGAGGCGGGCGCGGCGCTCGCGGTCGCGCGGCTGGGCCTTGCGGCGGAGACACTTGAGCCCGCCGGCGGCGCAAAGCATATTTTTACCCACATTGAGTGGGATATGAAGGGATATTCTGCCGAGGTCACGGGCGAAAGCCCCGGCCTGTTCTGGGCCGACGCGGCGGCGTTCGACGCGCTCGCCCTGCCCACGGCGTTCAAAAAATATACCGCGCTCGTCCGCGCGCGGCTTTAAAGAGAGGGAGAACCACCATGGCACAGCTTTACTTCAAATACGGCGCGATGGGCTCGAGCAAGACGGCCAACGCGCTGATGACGCGCTTCAACTACGAAGAGCGCGGGCAGAAAACGCTGCTCTGCAAGCCCCAGCTCGACACGCGCGACGGCGACCACATGGTCCACTCGCGCATCGGTCTCGAGTACCCCTGCGTGTACTTCCACGAAATGCGCGCGATGAGCGAGCAGGCACTTCAGGAAAACGCCTGCATCATCGTTGATGAAGCGCAGTTTCTGACGAAGGAGGAGGTCTTATACCTCGTCCACCTCGTCGACGACTGCGGCATCCCCGTCATCTGCTACGGCCTGCGCACGGACTTCAAGGGCGACCTCTTCCCCGGCAGCTATGAGCTGCTCGCCATGGCCGACAAGCTTGAGGAGGTCAAGACGATCTGCTGGTGCGGCAAGAAGGCCGCCTTCAACGCGCGCTTTGACGAAAACGGCCGCGTCGTCAAGCACGGCGCGCAGGTCGTCATCGGCGCGAACGACCAGTACATCGGCCTTTGCCGCAAGCACTGGATGCTCGGCGACCTCGGCCCCGACTTCAACGGTCAGGGGACGGGCGACTGATGCGCTGCGAGATCTGCCCCCGCCGCTGCGGCGCCGAGCGCACGGCGGAAACGGCGGGCGGCGTATGCCGCATGCCCGCGGGGCTTGTCGTCGCCCGCGCGATGCTGCACCTGTGGGAGGAGCCGGTCATCAGCGGGCAAAACGGCGCGGGCTGCATCTTCTTTTCGGGCTGCAATTTGGGCTGTGTGTTCTGCCAGAACGGGCGCATCAGCCATGAGAATTTCGGCAAGGTCATCACGCCCGCGCACCTGCGCGAAATTATGGAGGATCTTATCGCGCAGGGCGCGCACTGCATCGACCTCGTCACGCCCACGCACTTTACGCCGTGGATTTTGGAAGCGCTGAGTGAGCCGCTTCCCGTCCCCGTCGTGTGGAACAGCGGCGGCTACGAGCGCGTGGAAACGCTCAGAACGCTCGAGGGCAAGGTCCAAATTTATCTTCCCGACTTCAAGTACGCCATGGAAAAACCCGCGCGCGAGCTCTCCGCCGCGCCGGACTATTTTGAGGTGACCGCCGCCGCCATCGACGAGATGGTGCGTCAAGTGGGGCCCTACCGGATCGGTGAGGACGGGCTGATGAAGTCCGGCGTCATCCTGCGCCACCTCGTCCTGCCGGGGCAGCTCGAGAACACCAAGCGCGTGATCGACTATGTCTCGACGCACTTTCCGCCCAAGACCGTGCTCTTTTCGCTCATGAGCCAGTATACGCCGCAGCCCGGCTCCACTGGCCCGCTCGCGCGGCGATTAAATGAGCGCGAGTACCGCACGGCCGTGCAGTACATGCTCGACTGCAGCCTGACCGACGGCTTCTGCCAGGAGCTTTCCAGCGCCAAAGAGGAATACACGCCTGTTTTCGACTTGCAGGGGGTATAAGGCGCTGCCCCTGCTGCGAGTACGAATTCTGATAGCTTTTAGCAATATTCTTTTCAAATTATACAAGGAGGACTTGATATGGAGCGTGTCAGCAAGCGGAACTACTACTTAGACATCGCGCAGACGGTGCTCGAGCGCGCGACGTGCCTGCGCCGCGTGTACGGCGCGATCATCGTCAAAAACGACGAGATCATCTCCACGGGATACAACGGCGCGCCGCGCGGACGCAGGAACTGCGTCGATCTCGGCTACTGCACGCGCGAGCAGCTCAAGGTCCCGCGCGGCGAGCGCTACGAGCTCTGCCGCAGCGTCCACGCCGAGGCGAACGCCATCATCTCCGCCCAGCGGCGCGACATGGTCGGCGCGACGATCTACTTGGTCGGGCGCGACGCGCGCACCGGCGAGCTGCTGCACGACGCGACGAGCTGCCCCATGTGCCGCCGCATGATCATCAACGCGGGTCTCGACGAGGTCGTCATCCGCCGCACAGAGACCGACTTTGACATCGTGCCCGTGCAAAAATGGATCGACGAGGACGATTCACTTTGATTCAAAAAACGGCAGCGCCGTTTTTTGAGGAGGAATTGCCGCCCGCGGGCACGAAATATTGATAAAACCTTGCAAATACCGCCCTTTGGGTGGTAGACTGTAAACAACTACGCTCCGCTTTCATTCGGCGCGGGCAGAAAAGAGGATACACCAATGGACAAGAAGAAATTCTACATCACCACCCCCATCTATTATCCCTCCGACAAGCTTCACATCGGCCACACCTACTGCACCGTGGCGACCGACGCGATGGCGCGCTACAAGCGCCTGACGGGCTATGACGTCATGTTCCTGACCGGCACCGACGAGCACGGCCAGAAGATCGAAGATAAGGCCAAGGCCGCGGGCGTGACCCCGCAGCAGTTCGTCGACAACATCGTCTGCGGCGAAAAGGGCATCCTCGATCTGTGGAAGCTCATGAATATTTCGAACGACCGCTTCATCCGCACAACGGATGACTACCATGTCGAGGCCATCCAGAAGATCTTCAAGAAGATGCACGACAACGGCGACATCTACAAGGGCACCTACAAGGGCAAATACTGCAAGCCCTGCGAGAGCTTCTGGACCGAGAGCCAGCTCGTCGACGGCAAGTGCCCCGACTGCGGCCGCGAGGTCGAGGACGCCGAGGAGGAGGCCTACTTCTTCAAGCTGAGCAAGTACGCCGACCGCGTGCAGCACCTGCTCGAGGACACGGATTTCCTCCAGCCCGCCTCCCGCGTCAACGAGATGGTCAACAACTTCATCAAGCCCGGCCTTGAAGACCTGTGCGTTTCCCGCACGAGCTTCACCTGGGGCATTCCCGTGGACTTCGATCCCGGCCACGTCGTTTACGTCTGGGTCGACGCGCTTTTCAACTACTGCACAGCGCTCGGCTTCATGAACGAGAAGTACGACGATTACGACAAGTACTGGCCCGCCGACGTGCACTTTGTCGGCAAGGAGATCGTCCGCTTCCACTCGATCATCTGGCCCGCGATGCTCATGAGCATGGGCATGCCGCTCCCCAAGCACGTCTACGGCCACGGCTGGCTCGTCATGGACGGCGGCAAGATGAGTAAGTCCAAGGGCAACGTCGTTGACCCGTATGTGCTCGCCGAGCGCTTCGGCGTGGACGCGCTGCGCTTCTTCCTGCTGCGCACGTTCCCGTTCGGCTCGGACGGCAACTTCTCGAATGAACTGCTCATCAACACCATCAATGTCGACCTCGCCAACGACCTTGGCAACCTCGTCTCCCGCACGACGGCCATGGTCGAAAAATATTTCGGCGGCACGCTGCCGGAAAGCCGTCAGACCGATGCGCTCGACGACGAGCTCATCTCTCAGCTCTCCGCGCTGCGCGGCAAGTATGAGGCCGAGATGGAGAAGTTCCAGTTCCAGAACGCGCTTGAGCTCATCTTCAAGTGCATCCAGCGCGCCAACAAGTATATCGACGAGACCGCACCCTGGGCGCTCGCCAAGGACGAGGCCAACAAGCCCCGCCTCGCTTCCGTCATGTATAACCTCCTCGAGAGCATCCGCATCTGCACGGTGCTGCTCACCCCGTTCATCCCCGATTCCTGCGAGAAGATCTTCGCGCAGATCGGCGCGTGCGAGTGCTGCCGCGATTGGGACAGCGCCGCGAAGTGGGGCAGCCTGAATCCCACCGTCACCGTCCACAAGGGCGAGGCCATCTTCCCGCGCGTCGACGCGCAGAAGGCGCTCGAAGAGCTTGAGGCCATTCAGGAGGCTCAGAAAAAGGCTGCCCTCCCCGCGATGGAGTTTGAGCCGATGGCGGAGGAAAAGGTTGATTTCGACACGTTCTGCAAGTCCGACTTCCGCGCCGTCAAGGTCAAGGCCTGCGAGGCCGTGAAAAAGAGCGACAAGCTCCTGCGCTTCACGCTCGACGACGGCACCGGCACCGACCGCCAGATCCTCTCCGGCATCCACAAGTGGTACAAGCCCGAAGAGCTCGTCGGCAAGACGCTCGTCGCCATCGTCAACCTGCCCCCGCGCAAGATGATGGGCCTTGAGAGCTGCGGCATGCTGCTCTCCGCCGTCCACACCGAAAAGGGCGAGGAGGTCCTCAACCTTATCATGGTGGATGATAAGATCCCTGCGGGCGCTAAACTCTGCTAAACAAAAAGGGAGCCGGGGACCGGCTCCCTTTTTACTCCGCGCAGTCGCGGAGGGAAAGCAGCGCCGCCGGCGCTGCACGCAATGCGACGCCCATTTTCTTTCCCAAGAAAGAAAACGGGCGTCGCCCGTCCAAAAGAAAGGCGTTTCCCATTGCAAGCGAGCAGCTCGAAGAGCTGCAATGCTTGCCGAATACACTGCCCTGCGCGGCGGCATCGCTCCGCTCGCCGCCGGTGGCTCTGCTAGACGATTTGTCTCTGCTCCTATCATCCGCTGCCGCTCTGAGCAGCTTGTTTTGGTGCGGTGTAATCACCGTCTACCGATAGTGCGTACTGCGGCGAGCGAAGCAATGCCGCCCCAGCAGGCAAAAGCAAGTTTGAAAAAGTCTATCAGTAGCAGGTGATTCCACCAGACCACCGTTTAGATGAGGGAGCGACAGCGAAGATAGAAGATAGTCAAATCGTCCAGCAACACTCCCTGGCAGGCACCCGATTCCGCAGGCTGCGCAGCTCTTCAAGCCCCAATCTGCCAATGTGCGGGGTCAAGGGGTAAGACCCCTTGCCTTTCTCTGGGGGGTCCAAAGGGGGAATTCTCTTTGGAAAGAGAATTCCCCCTTTGACCCGCGTCCCCGCCTGCGGTGGGAGAAAACGTTTTCTTTCTCGGGAAAGAAAATGGGGGGTGTGGTTTCGCCGCCCGCAGGCGGCACTTCACGTTTCCCTTTTAAGGGAAAGAAAGGAGAAATCCCATGTTCGAATACTTTCACGTAAAAGTCTCCGCAAGTCTCGGCTTTGCGACGGTCACGCTTGACCCGCAGTACCGCGCGATCATCGACCGCGCGGCAGAGGAGGGCTGGCGCTACGTCGGCTTTCTGCCCGTGCAGCAGACGACGAACGGCGCGATCCTTGAATACGACCTCATTTTTGAGCAGGAGAAGAAATGAATCTGATCTTTGACACCCACGCCCACTATGACGACGAGGCCTTTGACCCCGACCGCGAGCAGCTGCTCGCGGCCATGCCGGAAAGCGGCGTGGGGCTGATCGTGGACCCCGGCTGCGACCTTGAGACCTCCCGCCGCGCATTGGAGATCGCCGAAAAATTTCCCCTCGTCTACGCCGCCGTCGGCTGGCACCCGGAAAACTGCGCGCCCTACACGCACGCAAGCCTTGACACGCTGCGCGCATGGGCGAAGCATCCCAAGGTCGTCGCCATCGGCGAGATCGGGCTCGACTACTACTGGGAGCAGAACCCGCCGCGCGAATTCCAGCAGGCGGTCTTTCGCGATCAGCTCGCGCTCGCGCAGGAGCTGGACCTTCCCGTCATCGTGCACGACCGCGACGCGCACGCCGACAGCCTTGCCATCGTGCGGGAATTTCCCCATGTGCGCGGCGTGTTCCACTGCTATTCCGGCAGCGTCGAAACGGCGCAGGAGCTTTTAAAGCGCGGCTGGTACCTCGGCTTCGACGGGCCGCTGACCTATAAAAACGCGAAAAAGACCGTCGAGGTCGCAAAGCTCGTCCCGCTCGACCGCGTCCTGCTCGAGACCGACAGCCCCTACATGGCCCCGGTCCCCGTGCGCGGCACGCGCAACGATTCGCGCAATGTGCTCCACATCGCGGCGAAATTTGCCGAGGTGCGCGGCATGGAGACGGACGAGGTCATCGCGCTGACGAACGAAAACGGCCGGCGTCTGTTCGGCATCCGGTAAGGCGGAAGCGAATTCCGTGGTAAAATTACCCGATTTTTCGTGAATGCTTATTCTCACCTTTGGCAAGGGTGACAGTCTTGACGAAATCGAAGCATTTGCGGTTGACGGGCGCGGGGCATGGTGATATTATACCCACAACTCAAGTATGTTGGAAAGGACACAGACGAGATGTTCACGTTCTCTTCTCGAATGTTGATGTGCATGTACATGGACATGGCTATGCCGATGCCCACGGTTTCTCATGCTCATCTGCCTGCCCGACACGCACAGGAACGCAGACGCAGCCGGTAAAGCGGCGCGCCGAAGGAGTGTTGACCACTCCGAAAACGTTTGACCTGAAGCGGGGAGCTTTTGAGCTCCCCGCTTTTTTTATTCGCAGCATGCAGGTGCTGCAAAAGGAGGAATTCACTTGATCGAACTGAGGAACATCTCCAAGGATTTCGGCTCGGGCGAAAAGACGGTGCACGCCGTGCGCGACGTGTCTCTTTCGATCGGAACGGGCGAGATCTTTGGCATCATCGGCTTCTCCGGGGCCGGGAAATCCACGCTCGTGCGATGTATCAATCTTCTGGAGCGGCCCACCGCCGGCACCGTCACGGTGAACGGGCAGGAGCTGATGTCGCTGCCGCCCAAAGAGCTGCGCCAGGCGCGCAAAAAGATCGGCATGATCTTCCAGCACTTCAACCTCATGCCGTCGCGCACCGTGGCCGGAAACGTTGCCTACCCGCTCAAGGGCAGCGGCCTGAGCAGGGACGAGATCCAGAAGAAGGTCACAACGCTTTTGGAGCTTGTCGGCATCGCCGACAAGGCCGACGCCTACCCCAGCCAGCTCTCCGGCGGACAGAAGCAGCGCGTGGCCATCGCCCGCGCCCTTGCCAACGACCCGCAGGTGCTGCTGTGCGACGAGGCGACCTCCGCGCTCGACCCGCAGACGACCAAGTCCATCCTGCATCTTTTAAAGCAGCTCAATGAAACGCTCGGCATCACGATCGTGCTCATCACGCACGAGATGGCCGTCGTGAAGGAGATCTGCAACCGCGTGGCCGTCATGGAATACGGCCGCGTCGTCGAGCAGGGCGAGGTATTCACGGTCTTCGCAGAGCCGAAGCAGGACATCACCAAGAGCTTTATCCACACGACCTCGAACTTACAGAAGGTCGAGGAGCTCATCGCCGAGGATTCCCCCGTGACGCGCCTTCAGCCCGGCGAGCTGATCGTCCGCCTGTCCTACATCCAGCGCAACGTGAACGAGCCGATCATCTCCGCCGTGTCGCAGCTGTTCAACGTCTCGCTCAATATCATCTTCGCCGATATCACCATCGTGCAGGATTCCCCCATCGGCGGAACGGTCGCCATCATCAGCGGCGAGAGAAAGCAGATCACGAAGGCGATCGAATACCTGATCGAAAAAAATGTCGGAGTGGAGGTCATCAAAGATGCAAGAGCTGATCGTTAACATTGCCCCGAACCTTGCAAGCAAGCTGCCGGACTTTTATAAGGCCCTCGGCGACACGATGCTCATGGTGCTCTGGTCGGGCCTCATCTCGTTCGTATTCGGGCTTCTGCTCGGCGTGGTGCTCACGGTGACAAAGCCGAACGGCATTTTGGAGAACAAGGTCGTCTACCAAATTCTCGACAAGCTCGTGAGCCTGTTCCGCTCCATCCCGTTTATCATCCTACTGACGTGGGTCATGCCCATCACGCGCGCGCTGGTCGGCACGGTGCTCTATGTGCGCGGTGCGATCGTGCCGCTGGTGTTCGGCTCAGTGCCGTTTTTCACCCGTCAGGTCGAAAGTGCGCTCGCCGAGCTCGACGGCGGCCTTATCGAGGCGGCGCTCTCGATGGGCTCGAGCCCGCTTGAGATCATCTTCCGCGTGTATCTCAAGGAGAGCATCGCGGCCATCGCGCGCGGCACGACCATCACGATCGTGAGTCTCTTAAACCTCACGGCCATGGCCGGCGTCGCCGGCGCGGGCGGCCTCGGCGACTTCGCCATCCGCTACGGCCACGACCGCAACATGGCCGACATCACGAACGTCACCGTGCTCGTCCTTGTGCTCATCGTCTGCGTCATCGAATTTGTCGGCGGACGCATCGTCAAAAAGAACACACATTAACGTGATCCCCATACAGCCCCTACCCACCCCATTATAAAAAATTATTTTAACGGAGGATATTTCCATGAAGCTCAAAAAGTTCTTTGCCCTCGCCCTTGCAGCCGCCACGCTCGCCCTCGCGCTGACCGCCTGCGGCTCCAAGGCCGACGACTCCGCCGACAACAGCGATGCCAACACCGACAATCAGACCGGCGAGACCGTGACCGTCAAGCTCGGCGTGGTCGGCGGCATCTATGACGACCTGTGGGCGAGCGCGAAGGCCGCGCTCGCCGACGAGGGCATCGACCTCGAGATCGTGCAGTTCTCGGACTACGTGACCCCGAACAACGCGCTCGCCAACGGCGACATCGACCTCAACGCCTTCCAGCACCGCATTTATCTCCAGAACGAGATCGACAACTACGGCTATGCGATCCAGAACATCGGCAACACCTTCATCATCCCGCTGAACCTCTACTCCCAGAAGGTCAGTTCCGTTGACGAGCTCAAAGACGGTGACGTCGTCGCCATTCCCGACGATCTGACCAACGGCGGCCGCGCGCTCAAGGTGCTCGAAGCCGCGGGCCTCATCGAGCTCGACCCCAACGCCGCCTTCAACCCCACCGTTGACGATATCACGAGCTACAAGGTCAACATCACCATCGAAGAACTCAAGGCCAACACCATCCCCTCCGTCCTGCCCGACGTGGCCGCCGCGGTCGTGAACGGCAACTACGCGCTCGATTTCGGTCTCAAGACCGACGAAGCCATCTACAAGGACAGCGTGCTCGACGTGGAGGAGTACTGGAACCTGATCGCCGCGCGCACCGCTGATGTGGAGGACCCCGACACCGCCGCGGTCTATGACAAGGTCGTCAAGGCCTTCCAGTCCAGCGCGACGGAGGATGTGTTCAACAACACCTTCGGCGGCTACTTCATCGCAGTGGGCTGGGATCAGGACCTCATCAACCAGTAACATACCGTATGACCGCCGACGCGTCCCCCATCTGCGGAGGGCGCGCCGGCGGAACGCCTTTTCAGGAGGGATTTCCCATGTCCATTGACATTTCCGCGCTGCGGCGTATCATTTCCGATGAGGACCGTCTTCTCACCGGCGGCGATATCCCGCAGGACTATCAGAGCGACGCGCTCGGCCGCGTCCACGGCAGCGCCGAGGCGCTCGCCTTCCCCCTATCCACCGAGGAGGTCAGCGCCCTTCTGCGCTACGCGCACGAGCAGCGCGTCCCCGTTACGCCGCGCGGCGCGGGGACGAACCTCGTCGGCTCCACCGTGCCGCTCGAGGGCGGCATCATTATCGATCTTTCCCGCATGGACCGCGTGCTTGAGCTCGACGAGGACACGATGACCGTCACGGTCGAGCCGGGCATGCTTTTGCAGGATCTGCAGGCCTACGTTGAAGCGCGCGGGCTCTTCTATCCGCCCGATCCCGGCGAAAAGGCCTCGAGCATCGGCGGCAACATCAGCACGAACGCCGGCGGCATGCGCGCGGTGAAGTACGGCGTCACGCGAGACTATGTGCGCGGGCTCGAGGTCGTGCTCGCGGACGGCACGGTGATGAAAGTCGGCGGCAAGCAGGTCAAGGACGCGAGCGGGCTTTCGCTCAAGCACCTGCTCATCGGCTCGGAGGGCACGCTGGCCGTCATCACGAAATGCCTGCTGCGCCTTGTTCCCAGGCCCGAAGCGTCGCTGAGCGTCCTTGTGCCGTATGCCGACCTTGAGACCGGTATCCGCAGCGTTCTCACCATCCTGCGCGCGAACGCGAACCCCACGGCGGTCGAATTCATGGAGCGCAAGGTCGTTGCGCTCGGCGAGCGCTTCTGCGGCGTTTCCTACCCGCGGCCCGACGCGGGGTCCTATATTCTCCTCACCTTTGACGGGCGGAGCGAGGAGGTCGCGGCCAACGCCGCGCGCGTGCGCGCGCTCGCGCTGCAAAACGGCGCGCTCGACTTCATCGAGCTGACTGACAGCGCGCAGTGCGCCGATATCTGGCGCGTGCGCGGCGCGCTCGTCAAGGCCGTGGAAGCCGTTTCCGAGCAGGAGCCGGTCGATATCGTCGTGCCCATCAGCCGCACGGCGGACTTCATCCGCTTCATCAACGACTTGGAAGCCCGGAGCGGCATGCAGATGGTCAGCTTCGGCCACGCGGGCGACGGCAATGTGCACCTGTGCGTCGTGCGCGGCGAGCGGGATGAAGAAACGTGGCAGCGCGAGCTGCACGAAAACATGGACAGGGCCTATGCCGAAGCCTATCGCCTCGGCGGCGTCGCCTCCGGCGAGCACGGCATCGGGCTATCGAAGCGTCCCTACTTCCTGCGCCAGACGGCGAAGGAAAATTTACAGGCCATGAACGCCATCAAAACGGCGCTCGACCCGCAGCATATCTTGAACAACGGAAAATCTTATCTCACAGGAGGAAACAATAATGCAGGCACTTTCTGACCGCACCGCGAGCTTTACCGATTCCGTCATCCGCCGCATGACCCGTATCTCCAACCAGTACGGCGCAGTGAATCTTTCCCAGGGCTTCCCCGACTTCGACCCGCCCAAGCCCATCCTCGACCGCCTCTCTCAGGTCGCCTACGAGGACTATCATCAATACTCCATCACCTGGGGCGCGCAGGACTTCCGCGAGGCGCTGGCGAAGAAGCAGTCCCACTTCATGGGCCGCGACATCGACCCCAACGGCGAGATCGTCGTCACCTGCGGCAGCACCGAGGCCATGATGGCCGCGATGATGACCGTCGCCAATCCCGGCGACAAGGTGGTCATCTTCTCCCCCTTCTACGAAAACTACAGCGCCGACACCATCCTCTCCGGCGCGGAGCCGATCTACGTCCCGCTCACGCCGCCGTCGTTCACCTTTGACCCTTCGGTGCTCGAGGACGCCTTCCGCCAGCACCCCAAGGCGCTCGTTCTGTGCAACCCCTCGAACCCCTGCGGCAAGGTCTTTACGCGCGAGGAGCTTACGATCATCGCGGACCTTGCGAAAAAGTACGACGTTTACGTCATCACCGACGAGGTGTACGAGCACATCGTCTACGCCCCGCACCGGCACACCTACTTTGCCACGCTCCCCGGCATGTGGGAGCGCACGCTTTCCTGCTCGTCGCTCTCCAAGACCTACTCGATCACCGGCTGGCGGCTCGGCTACATCATCGCCCCGCCGGAGATCATCGAGCGGGCGAAGAAGGTGCACGACTTTCTCACCGTCGGCGCGGCAGCCCCCTTACAGGAGGCCATCATCCCCGGTCTCAATTTCGGTCAGGACTACTATGACGCGCTCCAGGCCGAGTACACGCACAAAAAGGAGCTCTTTTTGAAGGGCCTGGACGATCTCAGGATCGTCCACAACGACCCCGAGGGCGCTTACTATGTCATGCTCGACATTTCGGAGTTCGGCTACGAGAGCGACCTCAAATTCTGCGAGGACCTTGCAAGCAGGGTCGGCGTGGGCGCGGTGCCGGGCTCGAGCTTCTTCCGCGAGCCGGTCAGCCACCTCATCCGCCTGCACTTTGCGAAAAAGGACGAAACGCTCACCGACGCGCTGAACCGCCTCGAATCCCTGCGCGAAAAGATCCCCGCAAGGGGCTGAGAAAGGAACGCTCTCCATGACCGCACTGAAAGAAGACTGCCTGCGCCTGCGCGGCGAGATCATCGCGCTGCGCCGGGAATTTCACCGCGACCCCGAGCTGGGCCTGCACGAATATCACACGGCGGAGCGCATTGAGCGCACGCTTGATGCTTACGGCATCCCCCACGAGCGCGTGGGAGCGACCGCCGTCGTCGCCCGCCTGAAGGGCACGGGCGCAGGCTCGGGCGTGTGCGTGCTGCGCGCGGACATCGACGCGCTGCCCATCCAGGAGACGAACGACGTGCCCTACCGCTCCGAAACGCCGGGCGTGATGCACGCCTGCGGCCACGACGCGCACACCGCCTGCCTTCTCGGCGCGGCGAAGGTGCTTTCCGCGCACCGCGCGGACTTCGGCGGCGAGGTACGCTTCCTCTTCCAGCCCGCCGAGGAGATCGGCCAAGGCGCGCGCCCGCTCGTCAAGGCGGGCGTGCTCGAGGGCGCGGACCGCGTCTTCGGCCTGCACACGGCGTCCGACCTGCCCTCCGGCACGGTGGGGCTGCGCCCCGGCTGCAACAACGCCGCCGTGGACCACTTCACCGTCCGCATTCACGGGAAATCGGCCCACGTGTCCACGCCGCAGCTCGGCGCGGACACGCTCTATATCGCAAGCGAGCTGGTCGTTGCGATGCAGGCCATCGTCACGCGCATGACCTCGCCCGTGGACCCGGTGCTCATCGGCGTGGGCAAGCTCCACGCCGGGACGGCCTACAACGCCGTCGCCGAGGAAGCCGAGCTTGAGGGCACGACGCGCACGCTCCTGCCCGAGACCCGCGCGCACGTGCGCGCGTCGATCGACGCGGCGGCGGCGCACCTCTCCGCGCTCTACGGCGGAACGGCGGAGGTCGAATGGGAGGACTTCGCGACGCCGCTTTTGAACGACGCCGCCGTCTGCGCAGAAGCGTCGAAGGTCGCCGCCGCGCTCGGCATCCCCGTCACGGCGGACCGCACGCTCTCTCTCAGCGGCGACGATTTTGCCGAGTACCTGCTCCACACGAAGGGCGCCTACGCCTACCTCGGCACGGCGAACCCCCAAAAGCCGCACACCTGCGTTTCCAACCACCGCGGCGATTTCGACATCGACGAGGACGCGCTGCCGCTCGGCACGGCGCTCTGCGCCGCCTATGCCGCCGCCGTCTGCCGCTGCGAGACGGGACATATCATTTTTTAACGCGTTCTTAGCGGCAAATTTTGCCGCAAATTCCGGCAGTTTTCAAATCGTGCCGCTATCATCGTTAAAAACGATGATAGCGGCGTTTTATGCCGCAAATTTGAATTGATTTTTATTTTTAATTTGTTAAACTGTGTCTCTGTTGTTGCAATAGTGACGACAGAAGCAAACTACGCAAAATTTTGAAAAGAGGTATGAAATGAAAAAGCTGTTTTCTCTGCTTCTTTGTGCCGTGATGGTACTCTCTCTGGTCGCCTGCGGCTCGAAGACTGATGACACGCAGACGCCTGACGAGCCCCAGGATTCCGCTCCCGAGCTGTCCGGCACGATGAAGGTCGTCGCCACCGGCGACGTCTATGGTCCCCTGTTCGACGAATTCACCGCCGATACCGGCGTGCAGGTCGAATGCCTGTCCATGTCCTCCGGCGAGGTGCTCTCCAAGCTCCGCGCGGAGGGCGGCACCCCGTCCGCTGACCTGTGGTTCGGCGGCGGCATCGACGCGTTCATGAGTGCCAAGGACGACGGCCTGCTTGAGCCCGTCACCTTTGACGCGGCCGCCGAGCTCGGCGACGAGTACAAGGATACCGAGGGTTACTGGTATTCCAAGGGCATCACCATTGTCGGCTTTCTGCTCAACAACTCTCTCATGGAGGAGCTGGGTCTGACCGCTCCCGAGAGCTGGGATGACCTGACCGACAGCCAGTATGAGGGCGAGATCGTCATGTCCAACCCCGCCGTCTCCGGCACCAACTACGCCGTGGTCAACGCGCTGCTGCAGGCCAAGGGCGATCAGGGCTGGGACTACTTCGATGCCCTGAACAACAACATTGCCTACTACGGCAAGCGCGGATCCGACCCGAAGAACAAGGTCTCTTCCGGTGAGTTCGCTGTCGGCATCTCCTACATCGACGCCAGCATCGAGCAGGCCGCCGAGGAGAACGACCTGACCATCGTTTACCCCTCTGACGGGATGCCTTGGGTCCCCGAGGGTGTGGCCGTGTTCAAGAACGCTGAAAACGTCGACGCCGCCAAGTACTTCGTCGAGTGGCTCTTCAGCAGCGACGATCATCTCCGTCAGCTCGCCGAGATCGAGCAGAAGAACGGCATCAAGGTCATCAAGCCCTCCATCGAAGGCATTGAGCTGTCCTATGATCCTACGCTCCTCATGACGGAGGACCTGTCCCTGTTCGGTTCCCAGCGCACCGAGATCCTCGACCGCTTTGAGCCCCTGATGGGCGACAAGGCCGCCGCGGAATAAATGAAGTCCGCCGGCGCTATCCAAAAAAATACAGAAAAAAGGGCATCTCACGATGTCCTTTTTTCCCTATGTGAAAACGCGGCCGACAAGCTGATCTTACTTGTCCTGCTCGGGAGCGTGCTGCTGTTCATTCTCTGGCCCATCGCGTGCATCGCGCTGCGGAGCCTGCGCGGCGCGGACGGCGGCGTGAGCTTTGCAATGTTCGGCACTGTTCTGCGCCAATACGGCGAGAGTCTGCGCAACAGCGTATTTGTCGGCGTTTTTACGGCGGTGCTGTCCACTATCCTCTCGCTCTCAGCGGCGCTCGTATGCGCCACGGCGCGCGGGTGGAAGAAGACGCTCTGCATGGTCATCATGCTCGTCGCCATGGTGTCGCCGCCGTTCGTCTCGTCGCTCGCCTATATCCAGCTCTACGGGCGGCGCGGGTGGATCACCTACCGCCTGCTGCACCTGAGCCTGAACCCCTACAATCGCTGGGGCGTCATCCTGATGCAGTCGATCTCGTTCGTGCCGCTCAACGCAATGTTTCTCTCCGGCATCCTCGAAAAGCTGGACGAGGGCAGCCTTCGCTCGGCGCGCGACCTCGGCGCATCGGGCGGCGCCATCCTGCGCGATATTGTCCTGCCGCTCATTCGGCCCGCGACGCTCGTGTGCCTGCTGCTCTCGTTCGTCCGCTCGCTCGCGGACTTCGGCACGCCCATCATCATCGGCGGGCGCTTCAGCACGCTGGCCGCGGACATCTATTTGCAAGTCGTTGGATACTCGGACCTTGAAAAGTCCTCGGCGATGAACATGTTCCTGCTCATCCCGTCCATTGTGTTCTTTTTCGTCTACCGCGCGCTGATGCGCCGCTCGGACAAGCTGACCGAGGGCAGCCGCGCTTCGCAGGGCGGGCTCGGGCTCACGCTGCCGCATTGCGGCGCAATGGGCTGGGGCATGATCGCGCTGAGCACCGTTTTCTTCGTGATGATCGTGCTGCAATACGGCTGTGTGTTTCTCTCGGGTTTTTTGAAGAGCACGAAAGGCGTCTACTCCTTCACGCTGCAATACTGGGACCAGCTCTGGCGCATCGGCTCGTCGACGATGCTGCGAAGCGTTGAATACGCGCTCATCGTCTCCATCGCCGGTACGGTTTTTGCGATGCTCTTCGCCTATTACATGGACCGCCGGCGCATCCTTGGCCGCAGCCTTTTCGACTGCCTTGCGACGCTGCCCTATATGCTGCCGGGCACGTGCTTTGGCATCGGCTACATTCTCGCGTTCAACCACGCGCCGCTCAAGCTGACGGGCACGGCCCTTATCGTGCTGGCCAACATGCTCTTCAAGCAGCTGCCGACCTCCACGAAGATCTGCACCGCGTCGCTCGCCCTCCTTCCCGAGGTGCAGGAGCGCTCGGCGCGCGACCTCGGCGCGGGGCGGCTCGCCGTGCTGCGCGACGTGGTCTTTCCCGCCCTGCGGCCCGCGTTTTTAAGCTGCTTTGTCTATAACTTTACCAGCAGCATGACGACCGCAGGCTCCATCATCTTCCTCATCGACGCCAGGCGCCAGCTTGCCGTCTTCAAGCTCTTCGACGCGGTGTACCAGGGCGACTACGCCCTCGCCTCGCTCATCGCGAGCGTCATCACCGTGATCGTGCTCTTCGTCGAAGCGCTCGCCTATCTCATCAGCCGGAAAGGAGAAGCCCGCTGTGTATCTTGAACTTGACCATTTAAGCAAGCAGTTTGACGGCAAATATGCCGTGCGCGACCTGTCCCTCGGCCTTGAGGAGGGCGGACTTCTCTGCATCCTCGGCTCGTCTGGCTGCGGCAAGACGACCACGCTCAACATGATCGGCGGCTTTCTTTCGCCCGACGGCGGGCGCGTCCTGCTCGACGGGCAGGACATCACCGCCCTGCCGCCCGAGCGCCGTCCGGTCTCGACCGTGTTCCAGTCCTACGGCCTGTTCCCGCACATGAGTGTGCTGCAGAACGTGACCTACGGGCTCAAATTCCGCGGCTATTCCCGCGCGGCGGCGAAGGAAAAGGGCCGCCGGTACTTAGAACTCGTCGGCCTTGCCGAGCGCGAGAGCGCCCGCATCAGCGAGCTTTCCGGCGGTCAGCAGCAGCGCGTGGCGCTCGCCCGCGCGCTCATCGTCGAGCCCAAGCTCTGCCTTCTTGACGAGCCGCTTTCAAACCTCGACGCGGCGCTGCGCGTGCGCATGCGCGGCGAGCTGAAGCGTCTCCAGCGCGAGCTCGGCACCACGATGGTCTTCGTCACGCACGATCAGGAGGAAGCGCTTATTCTGGCCGACTCCATCGCCGTGATGAGCGAGGGTGAGCTTTTGCAGCTCGGCTCGGCAGAGGAGGTCTTCCGCCATCCCGCAAACGACTACATCGCATCGTTTCTCGGCCTGAACGACATTGTGTGGAAGGATGACGGCAGCGTGCTGAAGGTCATCCGCCACGGAGAAAAGGAGTAAATCGCCATGCTTGTTGATATGCACCTGCACGAATGCACCTACTCGACCGACAGCTTCCTTCACCTGGAAGAGATCGTCTCCATCGCCAGGGAAAAGGGTCTGGACGCGATCTGCATCACCGACCACGACAGCATGGGCCTGCGCGAGCGCGCCGAGGCCTATTCCCGCGAGATCGGCTATCCGATCTTCGTCGGCGTGGAATTTTTCTCGCTCTGGGGCGATATCACAGCCTGGGGCATCGACGGCATCCCCGATCACCGCGTGGACGCGCAGGAGTTCATCGACCTTGTGAATGAGAAGAACGGCTTCTGCGTCTCCTGCCACCCCTTCCGCAACAATAACCGCGGCCTTCGCGAGCACCTGCGCGACGTGCGCGGTCTGCACGGCGTCGAGGTTCTCAACGGCAGCACGCCGCTCGAGGAGAATCAGACGGCGCTGCGCTTCTGCCGTGAGCTGGGGCTCAAGGCCATCGGCGCGAGCGACGCGCACGTGCCCCAGCAGGTCGGAAAGTACGTCACGTGGCTGCCCGAGATGGTCACGACGCTGCCCGACTTCGTCACGGCGCTGCACACGCTGGAAACGCGTCCCGCCATCTGGACGGGCAGCGAATATAACGTCGTCACCGAATTTTAAGCGGATTTTCGAAGCGCGCGAAAGCAGTTAGTTGCCTATTTTTCCGCCACCGGCACCACGAAGAAGGCCGCCGAGCGCCTGGCCAAAGCCACCGGCGCGGACCTTTTTGAGATCAAGCCGACCGCGCCCTACACGAGAGCCGACCTCAACTGGATGGACAAGCACAGCCGCAGCACCGTGGAGATGAACGACCCGAAGTCCCGCCCCGCCATCACCGGCATGCCCGCAGACCTCGGCGCGTATGACACGGTCTTTGTCAGCTTCCCGATCTGGTGGTACGTCGCGCCCACGATCGTCGATACGTTCCTCGAGGGCGGCGACTTTTCCGGCAAGAAGCTCGTCCCCTTCGCCACCTCGGGCGGCAGCGGCATGGGCAAGACGCTTGAAGGTCTCAAGGCCGTCTGCCCCGCGGCGGACTGGAAGGAGGACAGGCTCGTCAACGGCATGAGCGACGCAGCCCTCGCCGACTGGGCGAAGGGCGTGTAAACACGGTAAACCCAATAAGGAGGGCGGGAGCCGACGGCTCCCGCCCTTTTTGTTTCTATTCGTCGATCACAGGAAAAATATGACAAGATTGTGTTAAAATCTCTTGAACTTTTCGTATCACTTTGCTAAAGTATTTGGTGAATATGCAGCATATGGACGCTGTCCGTATGTATCCTTCAAAGGAGGTGATGGGGAATGGAGACGCCCTCTTCATTCCTGCGCCCAGGCGCATGACCGCGCGAAAAGAGAACATCATCAAAAAGGAGAAAACGAAATGCGAATCTGTCACTCCGCACCGGCTCGAAAAAAGCTCTCGAGCCTGCTTCTGGCACTGTGCATCCTGCTTTCCCTGATCCCGGCTTACGCCTTCGCGAGCGACAGCCTGCCCGAGCCCACCGCCACGGTCTACCTCAGCGGCACGGCGGGCAATAACGACAACGACGGTCTGACGGAGGACACCGCCGTCAAGACGATGACCGCGGCCTATGACAAGCTTTACGCCCTGATGCAGGAAGCGGGCAAGGCAGAGGACCCCTCGGCCTGCGCGCGCGTCGTCATCACCGGCGACGTGAGCTTTTCCACCACCAGCGGTCCCTCCCCCAAGACCTTTGAAAGCCATATTTTCACCATCCTGGTCACGGCCAAGTCGCCGGAGCTCGGGATGACGATCAAGTTGGACTACAATCACCTCGGCCCCACGGTGTACGAAAACCTGACCCTCACCAAGGACGCCGGGAGTAAAGATCTCACCTACTTCTGTGCCAACGGCTACCCCCTGACGATCGGCGAGAACGTGACCACCGTCGCCAAGGCGAACGGCTACAACTTCTGCCTTCTGGGCGGCAAAAAGGCCGACGACTACGAGGGCGGCAGCCACCTGACGGTCCGCTCCGGCGCGTGGCGCAACGTCTATGTCGGCAACTACAAGGGCGCCATGACCGGCGCGGCCGTGTATGAAATGAGCGGCGGCGAGATCGACAACTACATCGGCGTCACCTACAACGGCACGCACACCGGTCCTCTCACGATGACCTTCACCGGCGGCACCGTCAACGGCACGGTCTACGGCGGCAACACCTACACCTCCGGCTCCATGAACGGTGATGTGAGCATCTCCGTCTCCGCTCCGGCGGCTGTGAACGGCGATCTGGCCGCGGGCGGGCGCACGGGCGTGAACGGCTCGGTGCAGCTCGCGCTCTCCAACTGCACGGTGAGCGGCAGCATCGGCACCGAGTGCAGCGGCGAGGCCATGGTCGATCTGGAGGCCGCAGCGGGCCAGGTTCTGAGCATCGGCGGCGGCAGCCTGCCCGTGCGCAGCTTCCAGGGCGGCGGCACGCTGTCGCTCAGCGCGGACACGACGCTCACGGTGCGCAGTGTCACCGGCAGCACGCTGCTCTCCTTCCAGAACACCCCCTACAACATGGTCTACATCACCGCGCCCGACACCGTGCCTGACGACGCCTTCACCGGCGACGGCCTTGCGGTGTCCGTCAGCGGCGGCGAGAAGAAGTGGTCCGTCACGAACGGCAAGACGCCCGCCGGTCTCACCATGACCGCGCCCGAGGGCGTTTCCCTCACGGTATCGACCGAATTCACCAAGGGCCACACCATCGCCCCCACCAGCGTGACGAGCGAAGACGGCGTCACGACCTATTTCTTCACCGGCCTTTCCGCGGGCAACTACCGCTACACGGCCAGCGGCGAGGGCTACTACACCCTGACGAAGAACTTTATCTACACCAAGGCCGAGGAGACCTCGGGCAAGACCATCGCCGCCGATCCCGGCCGCATGGCCGGTACGGGCTACGAGCCGCGCACGACGGTCAGCCAGTACACCGACGAGGTGCTCGAAAAGCTGCTCCCCTCGTCCACGACGCAGTGGCCCGGCTACGAGAGCGTTTTTGAGACCCCGGCCTTCACCGCTGACGGCAAGGCCCGCAATGAGGTCACCACGCAGCAGGAGATGCTGGACTTCCTCACCACTCTCGACGGTGCGGACGACAACATGTACCTCTACTCCATCGGCACCTCTCCCGTCAACGGCTTCGACATCCCCATCGCGGTCTTTTCCAAGACCGACCTCTCCGGCGCGGAGACGCTCGAGCAGGCCGCGGCGCTCATCCGCGCGGACGGCAAGCCGACCATCCACTATCAGGCGCAGATCCACTCCAACGAGCCCGCCGGCGGCGAGGGCGCGCTTTCCATCATCCGCGCGCTCGACGGCTCCTACGGCGATTCCGTGCTCGACAGCGTCGATATCTACGTCATCCCCCGCATCAATGTGGACGGCGCGGTGCCCTATCAGCGCGCCAACGTCGCCCAGAGCATCGACATGAACCGCGACCATCTCTTTGTCCAGAGCAAGGAGATCACGCTGGTCCACGCGGTCTATAATCTCTTCATGCCCGAGGTCGCCATCGACGGCCACGAGTTCAACGCCACGACCACCAGCGCCTCCGCCACGCTCGACGATGTGCAGGTCGGCGCGGCGGGCAGCCTGAACTCCTCCGCCGCCGTGAACGAAACGGCGCAGGACATGGTCCACGGCGCCTTCGACGCGGCCAGCGCGCTGGGCCTTCGCCCCTATAACTACGGCTCCTACGCTTCCACGGTGAACAACGCCATCGGCCGCGCGTATTACGGCCTGTACGGCAGTCTCTCCTTCCTGATCGAAACGCGCGGCATCGGCGCGGGCAGAATGACGCTCGAGCGCCGCGTGATCGCGCAGTACGTCGTGGTGCAGTCGCTCATCGGCTACGTCGTTGACCACGCTGACGAGGTCGTGCAGCAGGTCGCGCAGGGCCGCGAGGCCGTTGCCGCCGCGGGCGCGAGCTACGACGAGAGCGACAACCTCGTTCTGACTCACGGCGTATCCCAGCAGAACGGCTACACCATCGTTCGCCCGAAGTGGGACCTCGGCACCGGCGAGTGCGTGGACGCCAACGCCACCGGCACGATCTACCGCTATGACATCGCCGAGCGCGTGCGCCCGCGTCCCACGGCCTATGTGCTCCCCCGCGGGGAGGAGTGGGCCGAGACCGCCGCTTCCATCATGGAAAAGAACGGCATCTCCTTCTACACCCTCGAACCCGGCGCGGCGGTGCTGCTCCAGCAGTACACCGGCTCCGCTTCTGACGCGTCGCTGACGGCGGAAAGCTCCGTCACCTTTGAAAACGGCGCGTATGTCTTCCCGATGAACCAGGTGGGCGGCAACGTCATCGCCATGACGATGGAGCCCGACGTGACCGACAGCAGCGGCTACAACGGCACGCTCGTGCAGTCCGGTGTCGTGACGGCGGGCAGCGACGGCTTCCCCATCTACCGCTACATCCGCGACCTGAACGCCGACGGGAAGATCGACGAGGTCAGCGTGCCCGAAGCCCCCGAGGGGCTGAGCGTGGAGCAGCCCGCGCAGGAAGCGGGCCTCGGCGCGATCGTCGGCCTTGACAGCGCGAAGCGCTATGAGTTCCGCGCCGAGGGAGAAGCGGACTACACCGCCGTTGCCGCCGGCAGCACGCGCATCGACGGTCTTGAGATCGGTGTGTACTTCGTCCGCTATCCCGCGACCGACACGAGCTACGCCAGCAAGGACTGCCGCCTTGAGGTCGTGAACCCCTACATCACGAGCTACACGGTCTATGTCGGCGGCGAGGGCGCAAGCGACGCGAACAACGGCCGCACGCGCGAGACATCCCTTGCCACGCTGACGGCCGCCTACGCAAAGCTCGCCGTCATGATGCGCCACGCGCCCGAGGGCACGGAGGGTAAGATCGTTTTCCTCAGCACCGTCACGTTCGCGAGCGAGACCGACCTTCCCGCGCATGACTTCCCCGTCGTGCTCACGAGCGCCACGGGCGCGGAGGGCATCGCCTCGCAGTATAACTTCAGCTTCTTCGGCGAGACGTGCCTTGAAAACATGTCCATCACGCTGCTTGAAAGCAAGCTGCACTACATCTCCGCCAACAGCTGCAAGGTGGTCTTCGGCGAGGGCCTGACCTGCGTTCCCGCGGGCAGTCATTACTTTAACCTCGTGGCCGGTGCGCGCTCCAAGACCATCACGGGCGACACCGACCTCACGGTCCAGTCCGGCACGTGGCGCAACGTCTACGCCGCCGGTTACTCCGGCGGTCTGAACGGCGACGCGCACCTCACCATGGCCGGCGGCACGGTCACGGCGACCGTGCAGGCCTCCTACAGCGGCCTGACGACCGGCAGCGTGACCATGGACCTTTCCGGCGTGAGCATCGGCAGCAACGTCTACGGCGCAAACACCAAGAGCAACGACGTGCAGGGCGACGTGACCATCACGCTCGGCAGCGGCGTGTCCGTTGACAGCGTGTACGGCGGCAGCCGCGACGCGGGCAGCGTCGGCGGCACGGCGACGCTCATCCTCGACGGCGCGGACTTCGGCGGCAGCCTGATCGGCGGCTGCGAGAACAGCAAGGGCACGGTCGGCGCGAGCGCGATCGTCCTGAAAAGCGGTTCGCTCACCGGCACGCTCGACGCGCAGCGCGTGGTGCTCGACACCTCGGGCGGCGGCACGCTCCGCCTTGCAGCTGATCTGACGGTCGATGAGGTCATCGGCGGCGGCACGGCGGAATGGCCCGCGGCCAACGTCCTGACGGTCTCCGGCGCAGTCAGCGGCACGACGAAGGTCCGCCTGACCGGCACGCTCACGGACGGCGATCACTACATCGTCACGCCCGAGAGCGCGGACAAGTCCGCCTTCTCCTACCTTGGTGAAAAGGTCTTTGCCGTGAAGACTGTGGACAGCCTTTATCACTGGTTCCTGCAGGATGCGCCCGCTCCCGCCCCCGATCCGACGCCGACGCCCACTCCCTCTCCTGTCCCCGCTCCCGCACCCGGCAGGAAGGATATCGTCATCAACATCAGCGCCGGTGACATCGCGGAAGCTGAAAAGAAGGACGCCCCCGTCGTCGCACCCATTGAGATCGACGCGGCTGCGAGCAGCGCGGACGCCGAGATCATCACGATCAACGTTCCCGCCTCCGCCGGGACGGTCAGCGTCGAGATCCCCGTGCGCAACGTCACCTCCGGCACGGTCGCCGTCGCCGTCCGCGCGGACGGCACGGAGGAGATCGTCAAGACCTCTGTCGTGACGGACACCGGCCTGGTGCTCGGCGTTACCGGCAGCATGCGCATCAAGATCATCGACAATTCCAAGTACTTCTCCGACACGGCGAATCACTGGTCAAAGGACGAGGTCAACTTCGTTGCGGCGCGTGAGCTGTTCAACGGCGTCGGCAATGGCCGCTTCGACGTGCGCGGCGAGATGACGCGCGGCATGGTCTGCACGGTCCTCGCCCGCCTGTCCGGCGCGGACACCACCGGCGGCGAGCCCTGGTACGCCAAGGGCGTGGCCTGGGCGGTCGAAAACGGCGTGTCCGACGGCACCGCCCCCGAGACCTCCATCACGCGCGAGCAGCTCGCGGCGATGCTCTACCGCTACGCCGGTTCTCCCGCCGTCAGCGGCGAGCTGACGTTCGCAGACGCGGGCTCCGTCAGCGCCTACGCGAAGGACGCGATGCTCTGGGCCGCGCAGAACGGCATCATCAACGGTGTCGGCAACGGTCTTGCCGCGCCGCAGGCCACGGCCGAGCGCGCGCAGGTCGCGGCGATGTTCGCCCGCTACATCCGCCTGATGGCGAAGTAAAAAAGCTGCTCCGCCGCGCGGAATGATTTTCCCGCGGTAAAGCGGACACAAAAAGGGCCGGCAAAACGGGATACCCGTTTTGCCGGCCCTCTGCTTTTTACACAGGGATGCTTCAATTTTCGCCCATGGCGTAGACCATGTCCCAGAAGCGCAGGTCGAAGAGGAAGCACTTTTCAAAGATCTCGCAGAGCTTCTGCGCCTTTTCCTCGTCGATCGAAACGCTCAGCGCGTCGATCCGGTCGATCAGCGCCTGATTCGTCTGCCGGTACTCGTCCGAAACGTAGCCCGCGAACCACGCGCCGTAGCGCTCGCCGCGCAGGGCGTTCGGGCAGCGCGCGGTGATCTCCTCGGCGATGTAGGCGTAGCTCCACGAGCAGTTCAGGAGCGTCACAAGCCCGGTCAGCACGTCGCCCGCCTGTGCCTCGCAGAGCATATAGTGGCTGTAGGCGCTGTTGTCGATGTGTGGGCGCGCAAGGCGGATCTCCTCTTCCGAGATGCCCAGTCGCTTCATATACGGAAGATGCGTGCGGAACGTCTCGCCGATCGTATTTTCCATCTCGCCGCTCAAAAAGCGGATCTGCTCGAAATTGTCGGCCTTCTGGATGATCGCCGCGAAGATCTTCACGTAGTCCTGAAGGTAGAGATAGTCCTGGAGCATATAGTAGCGGAACTTCTCCTCCGGCAGCGTGCCGTCCGCCATCTCCGTTACGAACGGGTGGCTGAGATAGCGCGGCCAGAGCTTTTCCGCGCGGGCATGGATCCTCTCTGAAAGCTTCACGCCGCGGCCCTCTTACTTGTGGGCGATGAGCGCGACATAGCCGCCGCTCTGATAGCCGGGGACGACATCCTCGACGGACTCGTTGGTGTACATCGGGTTTTTGAGCAGCGTCTGATAGAAGTCGAAATCGTGGAAGCCGAGGGCCTTGAGCGCATCGACCTTCTCCTCGGTGGAGTGCCACACGCCCGCGCAGCACAGTTCGAGCGGGTACGGCAGCTTGGGCATCACGCCGCGCAGCGAGGGATGGTCGAACGTACCGACAGCCTTGGCCAGAAGATACATAAAGCCGAACGCGCTCTCCTTGGGCACGTCCAGAGAAATGAAGGCGCCGCCCGGCTTGAGCGCCTTTTTGCAGACGTCGAACGCGCGCGACAGGTCCTCCATATAGCTGGAGCTGCCGTTCAGGTAGATCACATCGTAGGCGTTCTCCTCCAGCTCGACGTCCTCGATCGCGCCGAAGGCGATCACGTTGATGCCGCGCTTCTGCGCGATCGCGCCCATATCGCGCGAGGGCTCCACGCCTTCGATGTTTTTGCAGTCGATCATGCTCTCGAACAGGCCGCTGCCGCAGCCGACGGAGAGCACGCGCTTGCCCGAAATATCGCCGAGCGCCTTTTCAAACAGGCGGAATTCGCTCTGGAACACGTTTTCGTTTTCCATAAACCAGGCGTCGTACTGCGCCGCGTAGCCGTCAAATTTGGGTTTCATCGTCAATGGTCCTTTCTGATGTTCTTATATTTCAAATCGGTGGTTAACCTTTTAACGATCATAGCACAAACACCTTTCCCCCGCAATATGGCGCTGCATGATTATCGATTCGGATTTTTGAGCATTTTTATCGCTTCCGCAGAAGTTTTGGGGCTCTTTCGCTCCCCACGCAGCACGCCGTACTCCTCCGCCTGCGAACGCTTCCGGCAGAAAAGGGGCCTATGCAAAAATAAAAAAGCCTTGAAACTTACGTTTCAAGGCTTTTTCCTGGTGCGCGGTACAGGACTCGAATTCAAGAAAAACTATTTTCTGCAACTAATTCCGTCAAATTTTGTGATAAACAGTTCTGAAACTGTAAAACATGGTACCAGTCAGTCCAGTTGTTTTATAAGAGCTAACGCTATAAAGGGTACAAATAAGGGTAAAATCATAGCTCAAGAAAGGATTGTCACACAATGGAAATCACATATAGCAAGTACGGAGACTACTACCTGCTCAACCTGGTGGTATCCACGGAAGACCCGACTTATGGGCGCTTTGGCCGTATACGGCTCAAGTATCTGAAGGAGTACCGCAGAGTGGCCTATATCAATTTGAAAACCTCCGGCCAACTGATACACCATCTCAACGAAGTTGACCGTGAGGCAAATGAGATGCTGCGACTGCTAATTGAGCAAATGGCGCAGGCGCAAGGCATCACGGAGCAGTTAAAAGCCGAGAATCAAATAGCGTGGGTGGGGGCGATGAATAACATCCGTAGTGTAGCGGAGGAAACAGTGCTACATGACTATACTTTTCGGTAATTAAAAGAGTGGGCTGGGTAAAATAGATACCTAGCCCACTCCAGCTAAAATTACTGTTTCTCTATTGCTGTAATATGCATTAAATCATACATTCCTCTCACCGCATAGAATTCTTATGACTTTGCAATGAAATGCATATCTCCAATGGTTTTACGGTCGGTGTAATACTGCCCGTCTATTTCTTTCGGATTTGAGATAGACAATGTTGCCGTTCCGTAGTGAATTTCGCTCCTATCTCTGTATGCAGATTTTGGTGTATTCAGGTAGCAGTATGTTAGTTGAATTTCTCCCAAAATTTCATCGATAGACGCTGAAAGAGATTTACTTTTGCTTTCATCGGAAATTAGTGTTACATGAACAGAAAGCAATGTTTGCCGAATTTCAAGAGAAGCACTTCGTTCAACTTGGTCATAGCTTGATTTAAATGTGCCAGTGTACTGCTTTGACAGTTTTGGAGTGCTTTCAAATGGGTTAATCCTCCATAGAAACTTCTCATATATCCCCGCAAGCAGTACCGCTATACCTATCGCTTCCCCCGCGTATCCAAACAGGTCATATACGGAAACACCTTTAAGTATGCTTTCCCAAGAAAGAAAACACCGAACTGCAAAGAGTACAACAGCACACCACACACAAATATTGATGAACTTTTTCTGCTGATTACTCATAATTTTTAATACTCCGTTATGTCGTACTCAAAAAAATGATGCATATCAGAAATGAATTTCTGATATTCTTTTTTCGTGGCTTCATCAGGAAAAAGTGGCTTGATTGCGTTCGCCTCTGTATATGTATTATAATTTTGAAAATCGTCTACCAAAAATGTTAGTGCCTCATCAAAAGTGTATCTCAGAGTGCTGGGGTACTTTGTATATGCTTGGTCGTCCACGTTCCAAAATAGCGACTCAATTCCAAAAGAGGATATTTTATTAGAAATTGTGTAACCATATTTCTCCATTTCCTCACGCATATTCTTTGCGATGCGGACACACTTCTTAAAGTTAAATTTTGTCGATTTGTTTTTGACAACCCCCATTTTGATATGTTGCTCCGGATAGTTGATAATGCGCCCACCACTATCGGGGCGTATTTCGATGCCGCCAACATAATTTTCAGGGTTGTTATTCCAATCAGCGGAATAATCTCGATACCGATATGCTGGCACAACATCGGCATCAACTCGATAGGTATTCCCAGTTACTTTGATGCTTTTGTCATGTCGCTCGATACCTTGATGTCCAAAATGTTCATTTAAGGCTTTTTCAACTTCGTCTTTGAGTTCTTCAGCCGAGAATGTTCCTTTTACAAACCCATAGTTCTCTCGTTGAACGCCAGCACGGTAAGCACTTGTAAATGTAGATTCCAGAATCACTGCAACGTCAACATCACTCTCGCTCGGAATATTTGTCTTATTGGCATATGATCCTTGAACCAAGATGGTAATCTTTTTATCTGAGTACATTTGGCGCAAATCCAGTGCATAGGCAAATGAATCTTCAGCATATGCGCGGATTTCTTTTCCATCATCGGTGTAGTTTAGCCTTTTCATGGCGTCGCGCACCATTCTAATAGCATTTTTGCATTTTTCATCCTCGGTTTTGCTAATGGGTGCAGCCATTCTCAAAATTTGCCGTTCAGTATACTTCAAATTGTCTCTCCTTTTCACTACTCAAAATTCCTGTAGCAGATCCGGTGATGTGAGAAACTGCTTACACTTTTCGACCATATCCATTTCGTACTGCCTATCTTTTACCATCCGTTTTATAGCGCATTCCCATACAACTAAACACTTAGTGCCACGCTCCAGCAATTCAGCTTTCACCACAGCATCCCGCTGGACGTTATCATCAAACTTCTTTTGCCAGAATTCCACGCGGCTCTTTGGCGTATATGCGAATTTGCAGCCTGGGTGACGATGCCAGAAGCAACCATTGACGAAAATCGCCGTATTGTATTTACGCAGAAAAATATCAGGATGCCCCGGAACAGACTTGTCTGCAATCCGATAACGATAGCCCTGTG
>JAYABH010000010.1:0-14181 GCA_037343695.1 bacterium
GCGCGAGCGGGCAGTTCCAGCCCACGCCCGACAAGATCGAAGAGTCGCAGACCGTTGACAAAATGGCCTACAATTCGTGGAAGGGAATGCTCGCGCGCAACATCGGCCGCGCGGTCATCGTGAGCTTCCTCGTCGGCTCGCAGAATACGGTCGTGGCCGTCGGGACGCTGCAGGAGGTCGGAAACGACTATATCACTCTCTTCCACCCCGGCCGCAGCGCCTACATCACTGCCGACATCTACTCCATCCGCTTCGTCGAATTCCCGCAGGGGAACAACGTCGTCACGCTGAGCTGAAAAAAGGCGAAAAAGCTCGAAAAAAGCAGAAAGCTGCATTCATTCCTTGGCATTTCCCTTTTGGCGTGCTATCATGAAGGAAAGCCGCCACCTTCCTGCAAGAATAAGGAGGAATGCTTATGGGAAGCAAATTCTGCAACCTGAATGTATATGGCGGAGCGCTGTCCGCGGTGGAGGCGCTCTGTCCGGAACTTATGGTCCGCGCCGCCGTACCGGGCTGGATCACTGCCGTTCACGGTAGCTATGACGATATGCCAGACTGGAACGCCGCGCGGAAAACAGCACAGCGCATCTCCAAAGCGCTTGCCTGTCCGGTGCTCCTCACCTGGTACTTTGACGATGATTTCACAGAGTTTTCCGTTTATCAAAACGGCAGGCGGGCGGCGCAGCATATTCCGGCAGGGTACGAAGGGTGTCCGCGTACTGCCGGCAGCTCCCGCGTCTGGGCAAGGCTTTTTGACCTGCCGGAGGAAAGCGAAAAAACACTGCGGACCGTGTTCAAGGAGACCAGTCCGGAGCTCAGCCTGCGGCTTTTGGAGTGCGTGCTGGGCTGTCCTCTGTGGGTAGTTGCGGAAACGCTGGATTCCGTAAAGCCGCCCGAAAAGTCCCTTCTGCAGGAGTACCTTGCACGGAAAGCCTCGGAGAGCAGGATCAAGAACGCCGCAAAGCTGACGCTTCTTGACGAGCAGGAGGGCTCCTTTCGTTGCAGGACATATCCCGTGTTCCGGGAAGAAGAGGGCAGCGAAAAACAGCCCTTTTGGATGACGCCCTGGGAAGAGACCAGCGAAAGGCGGTCCTTTTGGGTGATCCGAAACGGCGCGCTGAAAAAGCTCTTCGAAAAAGAACTCCCGGGCGTATTGATAGGCACCGAGGAAGGAAAAAATTGTTTCTGGGCAACCTGCCTGTATAAAAGGACGGGCGAGCTTGAAACGCATGTATACACGTTCTCCTATGAGGGTGAGCTTTTGGAGCACTGGATCAAGGACAAAACTGCGACGCCGCCTGGTGTGGTATTTTCCGATGAGGACCGTCCGTTTCTCCAATCGTTCTGCCCGCTCAGCGGTGAACGCTTTGCCGCGCGCGGCCGCAAGGATTCGGTAAGCTATCTTTTGACCTGCCGTCCGGGCGGTTTGGAGCGGCGCACGCTGAGGATCCCCGTCGGCAAAGGCTTTGAGTTTCCCGCGGCATACGGGGATGGACTTCTGTTCGCCACCGGCAGCGTGCTCGCCTGCTATGATACCTTTCTGGAAAAGCGCTGGAGCGTGGAGCTGGAGGGCGTCGAGTGTCTCCGCATTGACGAGCTTGATGAGCTGTCCGACATCCTGTACCTTAATTCCCGCGACCGGATGATCTCCTTCGACCTGAAAACGCGGCAGGTCCGCGCGGAGCGAAAGCTGGGCGATCTGGATGACTGCTACATGGAGGGCGTGCTGCCCGGCGTGGGACCTATCATGATAACGGGAGAATCCGGCATTCAGGTATGGAACGCCAACTTAACGCTGATCTCCCGGCACCGGACAAAGGGCAGCATCATGCATCTTCTGCATCAGGACGGAAGAAACTTTCTTCTCACCAATGTGGAAAGGACCGCCGGCGTCTCGGGCATGGCGGCGGTCAAAGAGGGTCGTCTCCGGCTCTACGAGCTGACGATGCAAAAAGCCAACACTGCAGCAGCGGCACATCCATCGAATTCCCGCAGGGGAACAACGTCGTCACGCTGAACTGAAAAAAAGGAAAAAGGAAGGGACGCAGAGCGTCCCTTCCTTTTGTTTTCCTGTCCGCAGCCCGCCAAAGCCGGCGCGGCTTTTTGCGGTCCGTTATCTTCTTCTCCGGCCGCGGTAGCCGCCGTGGGCCGCGCCGTAGCGGCGGCGTCCGTATCTGCGGCGGCGGGAGAACATCGTCGTATAGACGATAAGCGCGACGATGAGCAGCACGATCACAACGAGCAGGAGCTTCACGAGCGGCTTTGCGAAAAAGTCCGACACGCGGCGCTGCGCCGTCAAAAACCACGAGGCCGACACGTCGCTCAGCGCCAGAAGGTCCGCTTCGCCGTAGACCGTGCCCTGATAGGAGAGCGTCAGCTTGCCGAGCACGTCGCCCGCGGCGACGGGCGCGTCCACTGTCTCGTTCGTGAGCTCCACGGTGCGCTCAAGGTCGGAAGGCTCGATGTTGTCCGGCAGCAGGCAAGAGAGGTCCTCCGCCGCGTGCGCAACGACATAATTCGTCTCGCTCGAGAGCGCGACGGGCACCTCGCACACAGGGTCGGCGGAGGAGAGAATGTCGCGGCGGACGAAGTTGTCAAAGCCCCAGTCGAACATGCGCGACGTTTCCGAGAAGCTGCGCGTCTGGATGGTCACGCCGTCCTCGAGCGTCACGCGCTCCGCGCCCAGCACCACGCTGATCATATGGCGGCTGCCGCGCAGCGCCGACGAGATCAGGCAGTAGCCCGCTTCGGGCGTGGAGCCTGTCTTGATGCCCTGCGCGTCGCGGTAGACATAGCCGCGGGCGCGCCAGTTGGAGATGAGGAAGTTCGTCGAGTGCAGCTCGCGCGGTTTTTCGGTCATGTTGGTGGCGGGCACGGTGTAGCTCTTGGAGTTGCAGATCTCCATGAACTTCTCATGCTTCATCGCTTCGCGCGTGATGAGGTAGAGGTCCCAGGCGGTCGTATAGTGCTGGGGATCGTGCAGGCCCGTGGCGTTGGCAAAGTGCGTGTGCTCGCAGCCGAGCTCCGACGCGCGCTCGTTCATGCGCGCGACAAACGCTTCGACCGATCCGCTCAGATGCTCGCCGAGGATGTTGCACGTCTCGTTCGCCGACACGATGAGCATGCAGTTGAGCAGCTGCTCGACGGTCATCGTCTCGCCGGGGACGATGTTCGCCGTGCTGCCGTCGCTCGAAAGGCCGTCGAACGCCGTCTCCGTCGCGGTGATGGAGTCGGTGAGGGAAAGCTCTCCCCTGTCGATCGCTTCGAATACGAGCAGCGCGACCATCACCTTCGTGAGGGACGCGGGATAGTTCTCCTGATGGGCGTTTTTCTCATACAGGATCTCGCCCGTGTCGGCTTCGATGAGAAGGCCCGCCTTCGCGTCCAGGTCAAAGTCCTCGTAGGCGTCCGCCTGCGTCAGGCCAAAGAGCGGGATGAGCAGGGCGAAGGATAAAAAAAGTGACAGCAGCCGTCGTTTTTTCATGGAAATATACCTCGATCTATGATACACTGAAATATGAAATCGTTGTCGCCATCGTACCGTTCGGCACGCTTCGACATTAGTATAGCAAAAAAGGCAGGCGAGCGCAACCGTGGAAACACAAGAAAAGAAAACCAGCGTCTGCGGCGTGTATCTGGTCCTCGCGGCGCTCACGCTCTGCTTTGCGCTCTCGCTGCTCGTTCTGCACCGCACGGCCTACGCGGGCAGCGCCCACGGGGACTACACCGTGAGCGTGCAGGATAAGAGCGCCGTGGTCACCGCGCCGGTGCGCGTGCTCGTGAACGTTAACACCGCATCGGCAGAGGAGCTTCAAACGCTCGCGGGCATCGGCCCGTCGCTCGCGCAGGCGATCATCGACTACCGCGCGGAGCACGGGGACTTCAAGACCGCGGAGGACCTTCTGAACGTCAAGGGCATCGGAGAGACGAAGCTTGAGGGCTTCCGCGCGCAGATCACATTTACGGAGGAAACGAATGAAAATTCTGGTCGTTGACGACGAGCAGCTGCTCGTCAAGGGCATGAAATTCAACCTTGAGAACGAGGGCTACATGGTCGAGACCGCCTACGACGGCGCGACCGCCATCGACATGGCCAAAGCGGGCGATTTCGACCTCATCATTCTCGATCTCATGATGCCGCAGGTGGACGGGCTGACGGCCTGCATGCGCATCCGCGAATTTTCGAACGTGCCCATCATCATGCTCACCGCCCGCGGCGAGGACACCGACAAGATCATCGGCCTTGAATCCGGCGCGGACGACTACATCACAAAGCCCTTCAATATTTTAGAGCTCAAGGCGCGCATCCGCGCGCTGCTGCGCCGGGCCAACGCCGCCCCGCAGCAGAAGGCGCAGAGCACGCTGCTCTCCGCCGGCGGCGTGACGCTCGACCCCGAGCAGCGCGTGGCGCTCAAGGACGGGCATGTCGTCGACCTGACGGCCAAGGAGTACGACCTCATCGAGCTTCTCGTGAAGAACCCCCGCCGCATCTACTCGCGCGAAAATCTGATGGACCTTGTCTGGGGCTATACCTACGCGGGCGACTACCGCACGGTGGACGTGCACATCCGGAGACTTCGCGAAAAGCTCGAGGAGGACCCCGCCGCCCCGCAGCACATCCTGACAAAGTGGGGCATCGGCTACTACTTCAAGGACTGAGCGCGCAGCGCTTAAAGCCGCACGAAAGGAGGCGCCGCCATGCGCAGGGGCGCAAGCCTGCAGAGAAAGTTCAGCTTCAGCTACATCGCCATCATCGCAGCGGTGCTGATCCTGATGAATACGTACCCGCTCATCGCGTCGGAAAACCTGACGTTCCGCTCCAAGCAGAGCGCGCTGCAAAGCAGCGTCTCGGTGATGGTGACGGCGCTCTCGGGCCTTGAAGAGCTGAACGAGGAAAACGTCGCCGGGGCGATGACGCTCGTCGAGCAGACGGACATCTCCCGCATTCTGGTGACCGACGCGTCGGGCCGCGTGCTCTACGACACGCGCGAGACCGACGGTGCGATCGGCCGCTACGCCTTTTATACCGAGGTCGTGCAGGCGCTGCGCGGCGAGGACGTCGCCTATGTCGAATTTTCAGACAGCGCGTTCAAAAGCCGCGCCGCTTCGCCCATCGTCTACCACAGCCAGACCATCGGCGCGGTCTACGCCTACGAATACGACACCGAGCAGGCGGCGCTGCTGCTGTCGATGCAGCGCAATCTTCTTTCCATCTCGGCGGTCGTGATGGTCTGCGCCGCGCTCATCAGCCTGATCCTCTCGCGCGTGCTGACGCGGCGCTTCGGCGTTCTGACCGAGGCCGTGCAGAAGATGCGCGAGGGCTCCTACAGCCACCATGCCGAGGTCGGCGGCAGCGACGAGATCGCCGCCCTCGTCGGCGAGTTCAACGCCATGGCCGACCGCCTGCAGACGACCGAGGAAGCGCGCCGCCGCTTCGTCTCCGACGCGAGCCACGAGCTCAAAACGCCGCTCGCGGGCATCCGGCTTCTGTCCGACTCCATTTTGCAGACGGAGAATATGGACGAGCAGACTGTGCGCGAGTTCGTCGGCGACATCGAACAGGAGTCCGAGCGGCTTGCGCGCATCACGGAAAATCTCCTGCGGCTGACGCGGCTCGACAGCGGCGCGCTGCCCGAGGCGCAGATCGTCGATATCGCGCCGGTCGTGCTGCGCGTGGTGCGCATGCTGCGCCTGGTCGCCGAGGAAAAGCAGGTCGAGCTTTCCTACGAGATCCGGCGCGAGGGCAAAACGCTCGCGAGCGAGGACGAGCTCAACGAGATCATCTACAATCTGACGGAAAACGCCATCAAGTATAACCGCCCCGGCGGCTTTGTCCGCGTGGCGCTCTCGGGCGACGAGGAGACCTGTCTTCTCACCGTGAGCGACAACGGCATCGGCATCCCGCAGGAGGACATGCCCCGCATTTTCGACCGCTTCTACCGCGTGGACAAGATGCGCTCGCGCGCCGCGGGCGGTACAGGCCTTGGCCTTTCCATCGCCGCCGACACGGCGCGCCGCCGCGGCGGCAGCATCGGCGTCAGCGCCCGCGAGGGCGGCGGCACGGTGTTCACCGTGCGCCTGCCGCGCTGTAACGAAGGAGGGGTTGACGCATGAAAAAGCTCCTTGCCCTGATCGCGGTGTTTGCCGCGGCGCTTCTCGCCTTCGCTTCCTGCGCCGAGCACGCGCAGGACGATGAGGAGAGCGGCTACGCGCTCTATTTCCTCTCCGACCTTTCTTCCTCCGGCGGCGGCGACGCGATCGCCGCGTCCGGCACGCGCTTCACGCCCGACGAGACGATGGAGACCGAGGACTGCGTCCGCGCGCTGATGGAAGCGCTCCTCTCAGGTCCCAGCGACGCCTCTCTCTGCTCGCCCATCCCCGAGGGGACGGCGCTGCGCTCGGTCGAGGTCTCGGGCCGCCGCGCGCGGGTGGACCTGAGTGCGCAGTACGGCCGCCTGTCGGGCATCGACCTGTCGCTCGCGGACTACTGCATCACGCTGACGCTCTCGCAGCTGCCGAACGTGAACGCCGTGAGCATCACGGCCGAGGGCAGCGAGCTGCCCTACCGCAAAACACAGGTGCTGCTCTCGGCGGACACGCTGCTGTCAAGCCGCGAAAGCGGCCTGCGGCCCATCACGGTGCAGCTCTACTTTTTCGACGCTTCGACCGGCGAGCTGCGCGCCGAGCAGCAGACGCTGGCGCTCTACGAGGGCCAGACGCGCGTAAACGCGCTGCTCGAAGCGCTCGCGCAGGGACCGGAGGACGATTCGCTCACCTCGCTCCTGCCCGAGGATTTCACAGTGGTCTCCTCGCGCATCGAAAACGGCGTGTGCTATCTGAGCATTCCGGCGGGCACCGCGCTGCCGGAGGATGAGGACGACCGCGCGCTGCTCTTTGAATCGCTGGAAAAGTCCATCCTCTCACTCAGCGGCGTGGACGAGGTACAGCTCATCCTCGAGGGCGACGGCGCGGAGACGAGCCCCATCATCGCCGCAGAGGAACCGTAACGCTTTGCCAAAAATCAAGAAAGCACCCCGCTTGTCTGTACAAGCGGGGTGCTTTCTTTTACTGTGTCTCTTCTTCCCCATCCGGCGGCGGAAGCGCGCCGTCCTCGGGCGGTGTAAGGCCGTAGGCTCCCTTCATTTTAAGCTCCTGCCACTGCTCCTTCGTAATGAGGATCTGGCGGGGCTTCGAGCCTTCGAAGGGGCCGACGATGCCGCGCGTTTCCATCTCGTCCACGATGCGCGCGGCGCGCGAATAGCCGAGCTTCAATCGCCGCTGGAGCATGGAGACGGACGCCTGTCCGCTCTCCATCACCACGTCGATGGCGGCGGGCAGCAGCTCGTCGCCATCGTCGGCGGCGCTCTGCTCGGGCGCGGCATTGCCGCCCTTCGCGCCGCCCTTTTCCTTCTCGGCGACGGCGGCGTTGATCTTGTCGATGACGGATTCGTCATAGTCCGCTTCGCCGTTTTCCTTGACGAAGCTCACCACGCGCTCGATCTCTTCGCTCGAGATGAAGCAGCCCTGCACGCGCTTGGGCTTGCCCTCGCCGAGCGGAGCATAGAGCATATCGCCGCGGCCCACGAGCTTTTCCGCGCCCGCAGTGTCGAGGATGATGCGCGATTCCATCGCCGAGGCGACCGCGAACGCGATGCGGCTCGGGATGTTGGCCTTCATCAGGCCCGTGATGACGTCCGCGGACGGACGCTGCGTCGCGATAACCAGGTGCATGCCCGCGGCGCGGCCCATCTGCGCTACGCGGCAGATCGACTCTTCGACCTCCTTCGCCGCGACGAGCATCAAGTCGGCCAGCTCGTCGATGACGACAACGACGCTCGGCAGCTTTTTGAGCGTTTCGTCCGTCTCCGCCACCTTATTGTAGGAGGCAAGGTCCTTGACGTTGTGCTCGGAGAACATCTTGTAGCGCTTCATCATTTCGTACACGGCCCATTGCAGCGCGCCCGCAGCCTTTTTCGGGTCGGTGACGACGGGGATGAGCAGGTGCGGGATGCCGTTGTAGGGCGCAAGCTCGACCATCTTCGGGTCGACCATGATAAAGCGCACCTCTTCGGGCGTCGACTTATAGAGCATCGAGACGATCAGCGAGTTCGTGCACACGGACTTACCGGAGCCCGTCGTACCGGCGATGAGCACGTGCGGAAGCTTCGAGATATTCCCGACGATGTTCTTGCCGCTGATGTCCTTGCCGACGGCGAAAGCCGTGGTGGAAGGATGGGTGGTGAACTCCGTGGATTCGAGCACCGTGCGGATGCTGACGGGCGAAACGAGCTTGTTCGGCACCTCGACACCCACGACGGAGATCTTGTCGGGGATGGGCGCGATGCGCACGCCGCTCGCGCCCAGCGCAAGGGCGATATCGTCCTGCAAATTTGTGATCTTCGAGAGCTTCACGCCCTGACTGAGCGTGAACTCATAGCGCGTGACCGACGGGCCGCGCACCACATCGCCCGGCTGGGCGTCCACGCCGAAGCTCGTGAGCGTCTGCGCCAAGCGGCGGGAGTTGTTGCGCAGCTCCGCGCCCGCCTCAGCGGCGTTCGTCACGCTGCCCTCTTTTAAGAGCGTGATGGGCGGATACTGATATGCAGGCGGCTGGGGCTGCGCGTCGCTGCCCTCGATCTCGCGCGTGACCTCCTCGCGCGCGGCATCGACCTCGGCGCGGCGGAGCTTGTCCTCCTGCTTGTCGGTCAGCACGGCGGGAACCGTCGTTGCTGCTGCGGCTGCGGCGACGGGCGCGCCCTGCACGCTCGGCGTGGGCGTGGCAAACGGCGTGTGCATCACAGGTGCGGGTGCCGGGACGACCGGCGCGGGCGCGCTCACGGGAGCGCTCGGCGTCGTGTCAAACGGCGGCAGGTCGAAGTCGTCGGCCTCCACCGTCACAGGCTTAACGGGTGCGGACGGCGCAGCGGCGGGCGAAACGGGTGCAGCGATCTTTGTCTCCGCGGCACTTCCGCCCGCTAACAGCTCATCGGGGCTCTTGATATTATCGGACTTCTTGCGGAAGAAGCCGCCCGTGGGATTTTTCTTGATGACGCGCTCCTCGCCGTCGAGCGGAATGTCGATGGCGGCGTCCAGCGTGTGGACCGGCGCACTGCGGCGCGGCACATGGGTGCGCTGCGGCGGAAGGTCCTCTTCCTCCACTGGCTCATAGGGCACGCGCTCGTGCGAGCGCACGGCCTCGATCACGGCGGCAGGCGTCAAGCGGAACGCCATCATCAAAAACGCGACGAACAGCACAACGAGCAGGACCATCGCCAGCACCTTTTTCACCAGCAGCACCAGCATGATCGCAAGCGACGCGGACACCGCGCCGCCGGACTCGAGCGCGTTGCCGCTCGTCCAGAGAAGCTTCAGAATGCCGTCCATCGCGGCGTACTCCTCCTTGCAGAGCGCGATGTGCAATATCGCGCCGAACACGACCGGCATCAAAAGCGCGCCTGTCAGACACGAAGCGACATTCCGCCCGTGGTGGAAAAACAGGATGTAGCTGCAAAGCAGCATCGCCGGGGCGACGAGATAGTACCCCCAGCCGAAAAGCGAGCGGCACAACTGCGCGGGCTTGTCGAGCAGCCACGCCCCGCTCTGGAAATAGCTGAAGGCGATGCACAGCGCCAGCACGAGGAAGACCGCGCCCGCGACCTCGCGGCGGATGGGGCGCTTCTGGCTTCTCTTCGCCGTGCGCCTGCCGCCGCTTGAAGAGCGGGACGAGCCCGACGTGCTTTTTTTCGTTGTGGTGGTTTTTTTCTTCTGTTGTGCCATGATCTACCTCAGCATCAAAATCAGTGGAGAGCGGTGAGCACCAGCGTCAGCACACCGGCGGCCCAGCAGTAATAGGCGAACGCGCCGAAGCGGCCCTTGTCGGCGACATAGCGCAGCAGGCGGATGCAGGCATAGCCCGACACCGCCGCCACGGCCACGCCGACAAGATAGGCCGGGACGCTCGCATAGTCGATGCCCGCGTCGATCGCGTCCTTGAGCGAGAGGATATTCGCGCCCAGCACCGCGGGGATGGAGAGCAGGAACGCAAAGCGCACGGCGAACTTGCGCTCAAAGCCGACAAAGCAGCCGGACGTGATCGTCATGCCCGAGCGGGAGATGCCGGGGCAGAGCGCGACGGCCTGGCCGACGCCGACGAGCAGCGCGTCGAGCATGGTCGCTGTCTTTTCCGTCTTGTGGCCGCGGCGGACGCGGTCGCTCGCAAAGAGCAGAAAGCCGGTGACGATCAGCGCGCCGCCGATGAAGTACATGTTATCACCCAGGCCCTCAAAAAAGTGGCGAAACGGCACCATGACAAAAAGCGGCAGCGTGCCCACGATGATGAGCAGGATGAGCCGCCGCGCCGGCGGCACGGGGTTGGGCGTGGAGTGGTGGGCAAGGTCGCCGATGCCGGCGAAGAACTCCACGACCATGTCGCGGATATCGCCCCAGTAGGCGACAAACACCGCCACAAGCGTGCCGAGGTGCAGCAGCACATCGTAGAAATCGGGCACGTTGGCCGCGCCCTGCAAATTCAGCAGATGCTCGGCAATGGCGAGATGGCCCGAGGACGAGATGGGCAGAAATTCCGCCACGCCCTGCACAAGGCCCAGAAGAACGGCAGTCAGTACAGACATGATAACAGCTCCTTATTTTAACAAAGTTTCGTAATGGCAATACTCTAACAGGATAATTATAGCACAGCTGTTTGCAGAATACCACCCCGAATTGCCGCCGATGCTTTTTTCGCCCCGCTCTTGCGCAAAAACGGCGGATGTGCTATAGTCACCTATGGCAATCAATGCAGTGATAAGATAAGGAGATATCGAAATGGTCTATAACTATCGCACCAAGGGCGTCTGCTCGAAGGAAATGCACATCGAGCTGGGCGACGATCACACCATCCGCCATGTGGAGGTCATCGGCGGCTGCAACGGCAACCTCCAGGGCATCTCCCGCCTTGTCGAGGGCATGAAGGCTGAGGACGCGATCGCGCGCATGCGCGGCATCCGCTGCGGCTTCAAGGATACCTCCTGCCCCGACCAGCTCGCCATCGCGCTGACGGAGGCGCTCGCGAAGATGCAGTAATTGCATCGTTCCCTGCATCATCAGCAAAATATTTGCACATAATTCATCAATTCTTGCAGAATTTCCGTCATTTTACTGGACAAACCGCAGACCGCCGTGTATAATCAGTAAGATATATCGAACGAAAGAGGACGGCTCCGCCGCCCGAGGGACCGAGGGACCGAATGGACATTGATATGGATATCAAAGAGCTGGAAGCATTTGTTTACGTGGTCGAAAACTGCAGCTTTTCCCGCGCGGCCGAGCTGCTCCACCTGACGCAGCCGACCATCAGCTCGCACGTCTCCGCGCTGGAGCGAAAACTGAATATCAAGCTCATCGTCCGCACGACGAAGGAGACCTATCCCTCCGACGCAGGCAAGCTCCTCTATAAATACGCCAAGGAGATCCTGCAGATCCGCGAAAACGCGGCCATCGCGCTACGCAACTTCTCGCAGGAGATGAAGGGCACGATCTCCATCGCCGCCTCCACGGTGCCGAGCCAGTACTACCTGCCGCACCTATTGCAGGACTTTCGCGAGCGCTACCCGGACATCACCTTCAATATTCAGATGGAGGACAGCCCGAAGGTCGCGGAGCTTGTCGCCACGCGCAGCGTGGAGATCGGCTTCTGCGGCACGATGATCGCGAGCCACAAGTGCGTGTATCAGGACTTTGCGAGCGACCCGATGGTGCTCATCACACCAAACACCGAAAAATACCGCGCCTACCTCGGCGGCCCCTTCCCCATCGAGCAGATCCGCGAGGAGACGTTCATCAGCCGCGAAAAGGGCAGCGGCACCTATCAGGCGGGCAAAGAGCTTTTGAGCCAGTATGGCATCGATATCGCCTCGCTGCGCACCGCCGTCGAGATCCGCTCGACCGAGAGCGTCAAGCAGATGGTCAGCGAGGGGCTGGGCGTGGGCCTGATCGCCGAGAGCGCCGCGCAGGACTACATGCAGTTCGGCAAGCTGCTCGCCTTTTCCTTCCCGGATTCGCCGTTCCGCCGCAGGCTCTATATCGTCAAGCACAAAAACAGCATCCTCTCCCCCATCGCGCAGGTCTTTTATGATTACGCCCGCAAGGCGGGCGATAAAGCATCCGCACAGTAAGCGGATGCTTTTTTGCTGAATTTTTTCGCGAACTAATTATTTACATTTTTCCGCCGATGGTATATCATGAGCAAATAGGCAAACGGCTGTGCTGCCCCGGTAAAGCGGCAGGCCGCACGGGAGGGAACGCTGATGGACTGCCGGGACTCCGCCCTTTTCGCAGGCGTGGACGAGCAATCGTGCGAGAATATGCTGCGCTGCTTCGGCGCTTACGAGCACCGCTTCACCGCGGGGCAGACCATCCTCACCTGCGGCGAGCAGCAGGATATGATCGGCGTGCTGCTCTCGGGCAGCGCGGAGCTGCTGCGCCTGCACCCCGACGGCGGGCGCACGGTGCTTGAAACGATGGACGAGGGCAGCGTATTCGGCGAGGAGCTGGCCTTCACCGGCTTTTGCGACGGCAGCGCCATCATCGAGTGCCGCGAGGACTGCCGCGTGCTCTTCATGCGCTACGACCAGATCACCAAGCGCTGCGAAAACGCCTGCGCCTGCCACAGCCAGGTCGTGACGAACCTCTTTCAGCTGCTCTCGAAAAAATCCCTGCATCTGAGCCGCCGGGTCGAGGTGCTCTCCTGCCGCTCCATCCGCGAAAAGCTCTTGTGCTTTTGCCGCCAGCAGGCCGATCTTTGCGGCAGCGCGAGCTTCCCTCTGCCCTTTTCGCTCAGCGCGCTGGCGGAATATCTCAGCGTGGACCGCAGCGCCATGATGCGCGAGCTCAAAAAGCTGCGCGAGGAGCACGTTCTCCGCACGGAGAACCACAGCGTCACGCTGCTTTAAATTTTTGCAATCTTTTCCTGTAAATGCAAGTTTTCCTGCATCGTCAGAATATTGGCATTCGTTGACGCAGGAAAACTTTCATGATATATTATTTCCATCATTCCCGGCATTGAGCTCTGGAATCCCGCCGCGCCGGAAACGGCGTGGTGTTGAATCTCACACAAAAAGGAGAATCATTCATGTATCGCATCGTGAAAAAAGAAGCGCTCAAGCCCACTGTGATCCTCTACGAGATCGAGGCGCCGATGGTGGCGAAGAAGGCCGAACCCGGCCAGTTCATCATCCTGCGCGTCGATGAGAACGGTGAGCGCATCCCCATCACCATCCATGACTACGACCGCGAAAAGGGCACCGTGACGATCATCGTGCAGACGATCGGCGCCACGACCGAAAAGCTCAGCCACAAGCAGCAGGGCGAGTACATTCAGGACTTTGTCGGCCCCCTGGGCCGCCCCACCGAGACCGAAGGCAAGAAGAAGGTCTGCGTGGTCGGCGGCGGCGTGGGCTGCGCCATCGCCTATCCCGTGCTCAAGAAGTTCCATGACTGCGGCGCGGAGGTGCACGCGGTCGTCGGCTTCAAGAACAAGGACCTCGTCATCCTCGAGGACAAGTTCCGCGCCGCGTCGAGCGTCTTAAAGCTCATGACCGACGACGGCTCCTACGGCGAGAAGGGTCTCGTGACCGACGCGCTCAAGCAGCTCATCGAGGAGGGCAACCAGTATGACGAGATCTTCGCCATCGGCCCCGCCATCATGATGAAGTTCGTCTCCAAGACGACCGAGCCCTACGGCATCCCCACCACCGTCTCCATGAGCCCCATCATGGTCGATGGCACCGGTATGTGCGGCGGCTGCCGCCTGACCGTCGGCGGCGAGACGAAGTTCGCCTGCGTCGACGGCCCCGACTTCGACGGCCACAAGGTCGACTGGGACGAGAGTCTCAAGCGCGGCAAGATGTATTTCGACTGGGAGCGCCATAAGCACGAAGAAGTCTGCAACCTGTTCAAGAAGGAGGTCCAGTAAGATGCCCAACATGAGTTTGAAAAAGAACGAGATGCCCTCTCAGGACCCCAACGTCCGCAATAAAAACTTCCTCGAGGTCGCTCTCGGCTATACCGAGGAGCAGGCGCTCGACGAAGCCGCCCGCTGCTTAAACTGCAAGAACCATCCCTGCGTTTCCGGCTGCCCGGTGCAGGTCAAGATCCCCGAATTCATCAAGAAGATCACCGAAA
>JAYABH010000011.1:0-33536 GCA_037343695.1 bacterium
CCAGCTTCTTCAGCTCGTCCACGGAGGGGGCGGGCGCGCCGCACTTGACCTCCACGCCGTAGCGCTCCATGAGGGCGATATCCTTCTCGATGACCTCGTTGGCGATACGGAAGCCGGGGATCACATGGCGGGGTACGCCGCCCAGACAGCTCTCCCGCTCGAAGATCGTCGTCTCGATACCGGCTCTGCCGCAGAAGTAGGCGGCAGCGATGCCGGTGGGGCCGCCGCCGATGATGGCGACGCGCTTCCCCTCCACCTTGGCGGGGGTCTTGATGGAGGCCATCAGGGCGTTGTAGCCCTTCTGCGCCGCCAGCAGCTTGGTATCCCGGATGCGGACGGACTCGTCATAGAAATTGCGGCTGCACTTGGTCTGGCAGCGGTGGGCGCAGATGGTGCCGGTGATGAACGGCAGGGCGTTCTTCTCGGTGATGAGCTTCAGCGCGGGGCCGTAGAGCCCCTTGCGGCAGAGCTCGAGATACTCGGGAATGTCCTGCCCGATGGGGCAGCCGCCCTTGCAGGGGGCCTCGAAGCAGTCGAGAAGCGGGACCTGCTCGCTGCTTTTGCGGGAGGGGAGGGGCTTGATGGGCTTTAAGTGGTGGAAATCGTGCAGCGCGCCGGCCGCAAGCTCGGAGATCGCGGCGGGGTCGTTGCCGGTGAAGGTGCGGTAGGGCATGCCCTCGACCTTTTCGACCATCTGGTGCAGGCGGTTGTAGCCGCCGGGCTTTAAGATGGTGGTGGCGACGGTGATGGGCCAGATGCCCGCGGCGAAGAGCTTATCGCAGTTGAAGTAGTCCGCGCCACCCGCGAACGAGATGCGCATTTTACCATTGAACTGGCGGGCGATGCGATTGCACATTTCGATCGTCAGCGGGAAGAGACTGCGGCCGGACATGTACATTTCGTCGTTGGGAAGCTCCCCGCGCGTCGTATCGACGGGGAAGGTGTTGGAGAGCTTGAGACCGAATTCAAGGCCCTGCTTGTCCGCGAGCTTCTGCAGCCGCTCGAACATCGGCACGGCGTCCTCCCACTGGAGGTCTTCGTTGAAGTGGTGCTCGTCGAAAACGATGTAGTCATAGCCCATGGAATCGAGGATGCTGCGGGCGGTCTTGTAGCCGAGGATCGTCGGGTTGCACTTGACGAAGGTGTGCAGATGCTTTTCCTTCAGAAGGTAGCTCGCGATGCGTTCGATCTCCTGCGGCGGGCAGCCGTGGAGCGTGGAGAGCGTAACAGAGCGGGAAACGTTGGGGGAGATGGTCGCGATAAAGTCCTTCTCCTCGGGGAAAAGCTCGGTGAGGACCTTCTTGCACTCCTTGAACTGGGCGGTCCTGCCTGCGTCCATCATGTTGTTGATGTAGGTGTTGACCTTGCGGCCCTTGATGCCGTCGAGGTCGTAGCCGACGGACATGTTGAACACAAACCCGTCGGGATCGCCGAAGCCGTAGACCTTGCTCATCACCTTGAGCGCGCACCAGGCCTTGATGTACTCGTCCTGCGCCTGCTGGACGGTCAGCTCGGTGGACCACTCCTGGTTGTAGCCCTCGTCGGCAGCGAGGATGCAGGGACGGGGCACGCAGGCGGCAAGCTCCGCGCCGTCCATCTTCTGCACGGTCTTGACCTCGAAAAAGCGCGCGCCGGCGGCATAGGCCGCGATGATATTCTGCGCAAGCTGGCTGTTGGGGCCGGCGGCGGGGCCAAACGGTGTTTCGATGCGCTCGCCGAAGATCGGCAGGCTCTTGCCGCTTGCGTGATAGTGCTTATGAACGCCGAACACATCGCCGCACTGCGCATATTCGCTCGTCACCCAGTTCATCAGAGAGTCGAACGGAATGGGATACATTTTTTCAGACATTGCTTTTTCCTCCCGCTTGCTTAATAGGTTCTGTGATTCAGCTCACCCCAGAGTTTCTTGGCCGCCTCAAGGATGTGCGCATTTTCGGCTTCTTCGTCGATGCCGACGAGCTCGCGGTCGAGCATGAGGGTCTTGCCGGCGGCGATGGTGGTTTGGCACTGGCGGCCCGTCATGCCGAAGATCATGTGGCCGTCGATATTCTCGTCGGAGAACGGGGTGAACGGCTTATAGTCCATGACGATGATGTCCGCTGCCGCGCCGGGCTTCAGCACGCCGAGCGTGTCGGGGAAGTATTTTTCACCGATCTTCGCGTTATTCTTGAAGAGCATGTCCGTGACCTCGCACCAGCCGACGTTCGGCAGGCAGTTCTGGCTGCGCTGGGAGCAGAGGGCGACCTTGAGGGACTCGAGCATATCGTTCGTGTAAGCGTCGGTGCCCATGCCGAGGAGGATGCCGCGCTTGTAGAGCTGGAGCACGGGGCAGATGCCGATGGCGTTGCCCATGTTGGACTCGGGGTTGTTGACGACCATCGTGCCGGTCTCCTTGATGAGCTCCATCTCGGCGGTGTTGACGTGGATGCAGTGGCCGAGGATGGTCTTGGGACCGAGAATACCGTGGTCCTGCAGGCGCTGCACGGGGCGGCGGCCGTAGTTCTGGAGGGAATCGTACACGTCGTTCATGCCCTCGGACACGTGGATGTGGTAACCCGTGCGGCCGTTGTTCGCTTCGACCATGCGGTCGAAGGTCTTATCCGAGATCGTGAAGAGCGCGTGACCGCCGAACATGGCCGCGAGCATGGGATCTTTGCGCTGCGCGCACTCGGTGATAAAGTCGGCGTTTTCCTGGATGGCCTGTAAGCACTTCTCCTCGCCGTCGCGGTCGGAGACCTCGTAGCACAGGCAGGAGCGAAGGCCAAGGCGCTTGCTCTCCTCGGCAATCGTGTGGAGCGTGCCGGGGATCTCGCCATAGGAGGCGTGATGGTCGAAAATGGTCGTCACACCCTGCTTGATCGAGTCGATGTAGAGCGCGGTCGCGCTGGCCTTCGTGCCGTCCATCATCAGGTGGCGGTCGATGGCCCACCACGTGCCGTCGAGCACCTCGTAGAAGTTCGTGGGGTTATTGCCCTTGATCGACAGGCCGCGGGCGAGGGCGGAGTAGATGTGCGTGTGCGCGTTGATGAACGCGGGCATGATGACGCCGCCCTTGGCGTCGATGATCTCGGCACCGGGATATTTTGCGCGCAGCGCCGCCTCTTCGCCGACTTCGACGATCTTCGTCCCCTCAAAGGCGACCGCGCCGTGCTCGAAATAGCCCTGCGCGCTTTCGTCGCGGGTGATGAGACGACCGTTGGTGACAAGTTTCATAAGTTTGCTCCTCCTTTTTCTTTTGCCTTTTCCCCGCCGCGAAAGCGGCACCGCAAGGGGAAAGAAAAAGCGCTCCTCACACAGACCTTATCATCTCCCCGAAAGGGGAGACCGTACAGCCCGTGCGCGAAGCACTACGTTGCAGCTACCAAACGGTAATTTAATTTGTAAAAATATTTTACAGGAATCGCGAACAAAATGCACGTTTTTTTCGTCTAAACTGACGTAGAAAATAAAAACGTAATTTTGTGCAATCCGTGGAAAGATAAAAAGATGCCCCGCAGCGGCCGTGTAAGCCCCGTCAAAACCTGCACCATTCTGGACAGGTGGGTCGCCTCTGTCCGGCTTTATTGCTTCCAACGTCCAGCCGCAGACGGCAGCCGGGAGGCCTGCAAACCACCGGAGCGTACCGGCGTCCCTTATGACGAAATGTGGGTTTAAAAAGAACTTATCACGCACCCCGCAGGGCATGTTCAGTTTATCTCAGTTTTCGGAAAAAATCCGTCGCAATCGAAGTTTTACTCTTCGTCGGAAAGGATCTGCTCCATGAAGAGGTCGTAGACCTTGTCGATCTCCTCTTCGTCGTCAATGGTGACAAGGAACTCCTCGCCGTTTTCCATCTGGCTTTTGAGGATCACGAGACCGTATTCCTCTTCGTTTTGCTCGTCCTCGCTGTCCTCTTCGACCACGGGGAAGAAGGCCATATACGTCGTGCCGTTATGCTCGAGCGCGTCGACGTATTCCAGCTCTATATCGTTGCCCTCGTCATCGGTCAGCGTGACGAAATTGGGGCCGAACTCATCGTTCATGGGGGAACACCTCCTGAAAGTTTGTGTTCGCATTATACCGCACCTTGCGGCAAAATGCAAGACAAGATACGTACCACTTGACAGCCGTGCTATACTATATTCTGTATCACTATTGAAAATCGGCTATGCGCTCGCGCGCATATTTCTATCGCAAAGGAGGAGGCGCTTTATGGAAGAAAACCGCGCAGAAAACCAGACGCCCCGAAGACAGCATCCCTCGTATGTGGCGCATAAAAAGAAGAGGCACGGCATGGCCGGCAAGATCATCGGCACGATCTTTGCCATCGGCCTTGTGACGAGCCTGATGTTTTTTGCCATCTTCATGATCTATGTCCATACCTCGCTCGACCTGGATGTGGACATCTCGGCCTACACGCTCAAGCAGAGCTCAACGGTCTATTATCAGGACAAGACCAGCGGGGAATGGGTGGAGCTCACGAAGCTCCACGGCGAGGAGAACCGCACGATCGTCAGCATCGACGAGATCCCCAAGCATGTGCGGGATGCGCTCATTTCCATCGAGGACGAGCGCTTTGAAAGCCACCACGGCGTTGACTGGAAGAGCACGGCCAAGGCCATCCTCGGCAAGCTCACCGGCACCTCGACCCGCGGCGGTTCGACGATCACCCAGCAGGTCATCAAGAATGTGACCGGCGACGACGAGGTGACCATCAAGCGCAAGGTGTCGGAGATTTTCCGCGCGCTGCGGCTCGAGAAGAACTACTCGAAGGACGAGATCCTTGAAACGTACCTGAACACCGTGTACTTCGGCAACGGCTGCTACGGCATCGAAGCCGCGGCGGAGGGCTACTTCGGCAAGACCGTCGGTGAGCTGACGGTCGCCGAGGCCGCATCCATCGTCGGCATCACGCAGTTCCCGTATAAGTACGACCCCGCGCGCGGCGACTGGTACCGCGAGCAGAACAAGGACCGCCAGCTCACCGTTCTTTATAAGATGCACGAGCTCGGCAAGATCAATGACGAAGAGTACGAGCAGGCAAAGAACCAGCCGCTCGTTTTCACCTGGGACGCGGACTTCGTCCCCTCGGCCAGCGTCGCGAGCCGCTCGGACACCGCGTCGAGCACGACCTATGACTCCTACTTTGTCGAGCGCATGTTCAACGACATCGTCGCCGACATGCACGAGAAGCTCGGCTATGACGAGTCGGTCGCGAAGGACATGCTCTACACCGGCGGCTACTCGATCTACGCAACGGTCGATCCCGAGATCCAGTCCATCGTGGAGAGCGTTTACGCCGACCGCAATAACCTGAACTACACCTCGTCCAAGGGCCAGCTGCTCCAGTCCGGCGCGACGATCATCGACAACACGACGGGCGACATCGTCGCCGTTGCGGGCCGCGTGGGCGAGCGCGAGGGCCGGTTCCTGCTCGACTATTCGACCGTTGTGCGTCAGTGCGGTTCTGCCATCAAGCCTTTGAGCGTTTACGCGCCCGCGCTGGACGCCGGCGTCATCACGCCCGCGAGCGTCATCGACGACTATCCCGTTGAAATGCTCGGCGGAAGCATCTGGCCGGTGAACGCCTACTCGGGCTACCGCAGCATTATGACGCTGCAGGACGCCATCCGCAATTCGTCCAACCCCACGGCGGTGCGCACGGCCATCAAGCTGACACTGCCCTCGTCGTATGCCTTTATGACCGAAAACTTAAGCTTCACGACGCTGACGAACGATGATATGACCGCGGCGGGTGCGCTCGCGCTCGGCGGCCTTTCCAAGGGCGTGACGACGCGCGAGATGGCCGCGGCCTACGCGTCCTTTGCCCGCGGCGGCGTTTACACCACGCCGAGAACGTATACCGAGGTGCTTGACCACAACGGCAACGTCATCCTTGAAAATAAGACCGAGTCCCACGTCGCGATGAATGAGAGCACCGCCTACGCGATGAACGAACTCCTGAAAAACGTCGTGCGTAGCGGTACGGGTACGGGCGCGAACTTCTCCGGTATGACCATCGCCGGTAAGACCGGTTCGACCAACAGCAACAACGACCGTTACTTTGTCGGTTACACGCCGTATTACACGGCAGCGGTCTGGGTCGGCTACGACACGCCGACGCGCATCGTGGCGAGCGGCAACCCCGCGGCCACGCTGTGGAAGACGTTTATGAGCAAGGTCCACGCGGGCCTTCCGAACAAGGACTTTGAAGTCAGTAGCGCCGACATGGTCAGCGTGACCGTCTGCACGCAGACGGGACTTCTGGCCTCGGCCGGCTGTCCCTCGCAGACTGTCAAGGTCGCAAAGAGCTATGCGCCCTCGCTGAGCTGCGACGGACACATCAGCGTAACCGTCTGCGCCGATTCCGGCATGCTCGCCTCCGACTACTGCCCGAATGTTACGACGGCCTATGTGCTCGATCTGAGCCAGCCGAACGTCAGCAGCGGTTGGGGCTACAAGCGCGAGCTTCTCACGACGCCGCTGAGCGCCGCGCTTCAGGCAACGTATCAGGCACAGCTCGAAGAAGGGCTCATTTCGTCGATCCCTGCAGGCGAACCGGTGCGCACGAACAGCGGCACAGTGCAGCTATACAGCGATTTGATGTACAGCGGCGTGTGCACGACGCACACAACGCCGCTGGAGCCCACGCCGGACCCGGATGCACCGGATGACGGCAGCGGCACGACACCGGGCGGTGATGCCACCACCCCCGGCGGCGACAGCGGCACACAGACGCCGTCTGACAACACCGGCACGGCGGGAGACAGCGCATCCGGCGATGTCGGAGACAACGGCCAGTTCCTCAACTGGCTGCTCAACAACGGCGGCTCAGGCCGGTAAAAGAAAATAAAAAGAGAACGGTGAGAACCGTTCTCTTTTTTATGTGACAGCTTCCGTTTTTGCGCTTCGAATCTGCGCGAACAGCAGCAGGAGGAAGGGGAAGAGCACCATCCCTGCCACGCCGAACGTGCAGTAGCCGAGGTACATCGCAAAAAGCGACGCGACCGGCGGCAGCCCCGCCTGCGCGGAGAGGAGCTTCGGTTCGAGCGTATTTCGCGTGATGAGCGTGCAGAGGTAGAGCGCGAGCAGCACGATGGCCTTGGGCGGGAAGCCGAACAGCAGCGTGAAGCCCGCCCAGGGCACGAGCGCCGTGCCCGTGCCGAACACCGGCAGCGCGTCGAGCAGCGTGATGAGGAAGGCGAGCAGCAGTGCATAGCGCTGTCGCATGAGGAAAAAGCCGAGGAGCAGCTCGAAAAACGTGATGCACGAGAGCGTCAGCTGCGCGCGCAGCCACTTGCCGAGCGATTCCATCGCGCCGGTGCGGAAGCGCCGCAGACGCTCCATCGCCTTTTCCGGCAGGAACCGCCGCGCCGCCGCGCAGAGCGCGGGATAGGACGCGGAGGTGAAGAAGATCGCGAGCACGCAGGTCGCGACGGCGAGCACGCCGCCCGGCAGCGCGCCCGCCGCCTGCGCGAGCGCGGCGACAGCACGCGAAGAGAACGAGCGCAGGAGACTGTCCATATCGTTCACGGTTTGCAGCAGCTGCCCTTGCAGGTACGCCGTGAGCCAGTCCGGTCCGCCCGCGTGGAAGCCCTCGAGCCGAGAGAAAAGGTTTTCCGCGGCGGCGGGGATGGCGTCGAAAAACGCGGGCGCGGCGGCGAGCAGAGCGTCGAGCTGGGAAAGGAGCGTCGTCCCCAGCAGAGACAGAAGCCCTCCGAGGAGGAAGAGAAGCGTCAGCGTCAGCAGCAGGGCGGAAAAGCCGCGCTGGAAGCGAAGCTGCCGCTGCAAGTGCAGCACCACCGGCTCGAGCAGCGCCGCGACGAGCAGCGCCAGCAGGAACGGCAGGCACCAGGGCAGAAGATAGCGGAAGGCAAGATAAAAGCTCCCCGCCGCGGCCGCGGCGGAGAGGGTGAAGAGCAAAAAGCGGCGCAGCGTGTCCTCGTGCAAGGCTCTTACCTCCCGAGTGAAAAAATGGTTGCATTCTGCCGGTGGGTATGCTAAAATAATCGCGAATAAAAGACAAATGACCGCAGAGGAGAAACATATGATGCCTTCGACAAAGTTTTATCTGGTCTCGGCGGAGGCCCTGCCCGAGATCTTCATCAAGGTGGCCGAGGCCAAGCGCATGCTCCAGTCCGGCGAGGTGCGCACGGCGGGCGACGCTGCCCGCGCCGTCGGCATCAGCCGCAGCGCCTTTTATAAGTACCGCGACGCGGTGCGTCCCTTCAACGACATGAAGACGGGCCGCATCATCACGTTCTATGCCATGCTCAAGAACAATCCGGGCGTTTTGTCCAACGTCCTTTCTATCTTTGCCGAATCGGGCGCGAATATTCTCACGATCAACCAGAGCATTCCGACCAACGGCTGCGCGGCGGTGACGATCTCGGCGGAAACGTCAGAGATGCAGGAGTCGATCGAGGAGATGATGGCCACGGCCGCCGCGCTCGAGGGCGTGGTCCGCTTCGATATCCTGGCGGCGTAAGCACCGCTTTTTGTCCGCTTTCATACGATGGATTGGCAGCTGCCGCAAAGGCGGCCTGCCGATCCATTTTTTTGTTGGAAGTGGTTCAAATGAGCCTGATCGTGCAGAAATTCGGCGGCAGCTCGGTGCGCGACACAGAGCGCCTGCTGCGCATGGCACATATCGCGAAGGAGCGCCGCGACGAGGGACACGACGTGGTCGTGGTCCTCTCGGCGCAGGGAGACACAACGGATACGCTGCTGGAAAAGGCGCGTGCGCTGGCGCTCTCGCCCGACAGACGCGAGCTGGACGCCCTGCTTTCCTCGGGCGAGCAGGTGAGCGCGGCGCTGGGTGCGCTGGCGCTCAAGTCGCTGGGCGTGGATGCCGTTTCGCTCAGCGCCTGGCAGATCCCTATCCGCACGAACGGCGCGCATGGCGACGCGGAGATCGAGAGCATCGGCGAAGCACGCATCCGGCGCGAGCTGGACGCGGGGCGCGTCGTGGTCGTGACGGGCTTTCAGGGCATCGACGCGCGCGGCGACATCACGACGCTCGGGCGCGGCGGCTCGGATACGAGCGCGGTGGCGCTCGCCGCGGCGCTGCACGCCGACGAGCTGACCATCTACACCGACGTGGACGGCGTTTTTTCCTCCGACCCGCGCATCTGCCCCGACGCGGTGCGCCGGGGGCGCATTTCGTATGACGATATGCTGCTGCTCGCGCAAAAGGGCGCGCAGGTGCTGCATGACCGCAGCGTGGCGCTGGCGCGGAAAAGCGGCGTAGCCATCACAGTGAAGTCCTGCGAGACGGGGAGCGAGGGGAGCGTCGTGTGCGAACGCGGTGATCCCGCGCGGATCGTGGGCGTGACGCAGAAGAAAAACGGCAAAAGCGCGCTCGCGGCCATCACCGCCGTCGGCGATGCGCTGCCGGACCTTGCCTGCGAGCGCGCGGCGGTCACGGCGGTCGAAAAGGGCGGCGTGAGCGTCTACGTCATCGCCGCGGGCGAGCGCTTTTTGAGCCTTTACGTCCTCAGAGAGGACGGGGACCGGGCGCTGCGCCTTGCGCACAGCGCGCTCATCCGCTGAAACGCAAAAAAGCCCTGCCGGGAAACCGGCAGGGCTTTCGCTGTTTATTCTTCGGCGTAGCGCTTTTTCGCCTTTTCGATTTTTGTGGAATAGCGGTCCTCCTCGGAGAAGATGCAGCCGCAGTACTTTTGTATGTAAAGGCCCATCTCGCGCGCCTTGGCCTGCCCCTCGCGAAAGCCGGGACGGAAGTCGCGGTAGTAAAATTCCACGCCGTACTTTTTGCCCATCACTTCGCCCACGGCTTTCAAAAGCTCGTGGTTCTGATACGGGGAGATGAGCAGGGAGGAGGTGAAAGCGTCGTAGCCGTGGTCGGCGGCGTATTTGGCCGCCGTGCCGAGGCGGATGGAATAGCAGTGCGCGCAGCGGTGGTCGATGTCCGCGCTGACGGCGCGGACAAAGTCGCGCAGGCCGTAATCCTCTAAAATATGGACCTCGACATGCTCTTTTTCACCGTATTCGAGCAGCGTGCGGCGGCGCGCGTCATACTCCGTCCAAGGGTGGATATTGGGATTGAACCAGAGCGAGGTCGGCTCGATATTGTCTTTCCGCAGCGTGTCCACACAGTAGACCGAGCAGGGCGCGCAGCAGGAGTGCAGGAGCAGTTTATCCATGAAAAAGGCCAGCTTTCTTCGTGTCGTTTTTTCCAGCATACCACAGCCGCGCGGCAAAGTCCACCGGGAAAGAAAATAAAGCGCGGCGCGCGGAAACGTTTACGATTTATACATTGACTATCCGCTTTCCAACGTAGTATAATAACTCGATTATCATGAACAACTATGCCCTTGCGGCGAAGGAGATACGATATGTGGATCGCGGACGGATGGGAAGATTACGAACTGCTTGACTGCGGCGGCGGGGAAAAGCTGGAGCGCTGGGGCCGCCAGACCCTCGTGCGCCCGGACCCCCAGGCCATCTGGGAAACGCCGCACACGAACCGCGGCTGGCGCAATGCCCAGGGCCGCTATTACCGCTCGTCCTCTGGCGGCGGACACTGGGACAAGGACAAGCTGCCCGAGTCCTGGCAGGTGAAGTACAGGGACCTCACGTTCCAGGTCAAGCCCATGAACTTCAAGCACACGGGGCTTTTCCCCGAGCAGGCCGTAAACTGGGACTTCGCGCGCGAGAAGATCGCGCACGCGGGCCGTCCCATCCGCGTGCTGAACCTCTTCGCCTACACCGGCGGGGCGACCGTCGCGTGCGCGGCCAGCGGCGCGCAGGTCTGCCATGTGGACGCGGCGAAGGGCATGGTCAACTGGGCGCGCGAGAACGCGCGCGTCAGCGGCCTTGCGGACGCGCCGGTGCGTTGGATCATTGACGACTGCGCGAAATTTGTCGAGCGTGAGATCCGCCGCGGCAAGACCTACGACGCCATCATCATGGACCCGCCGAGCTATGGCCGCGGTCCCGGCGGCGAGGTGTGGAAGCTTGAGGATAACCTCTTCCCGTTCGTCAAGCTCTGCGCGCAGGTCTTGTCGGACAAGCCGCTGTTTGTCATCATCAATTCGTATACAACGGGCCTTGCGCCGTCCGTGCTCGGCTACATCCTGCATCTGCTCGTCGCGGAAAAGTACGGCGGCAAGGTGACGTGGGACGAGCTGGGCCTTCCCGTGACGGAAACGGGCCTGGCGCTGCCCTGCGGCGCGACGGGCCGCTGGTTCAGCGAGTAAAAGAAGGAAAACCAACATGGAAATGATCAAAACACAGGACCTGACCTTTACCTATCCCGGCGCGGAGGGCGAGGGCAACACCCGCGCGCTGCGCGGCGTGGACATAACGATCGAGCGCGGCAGCTTCGTTGTGGTGCTGGGCCACAACGGCAGCGGCAAATCGACGCTCGCAAAGACCTTCAACGCGGTGCTGCTGCCAAGCGGCGGCAAGGTGTACGTGGAGGGGATGGACACCGCCGATGAAGCGCTGCTGCTCGAGATCCGCAGGCGCGTGGGCATGGTGTTCCAGAACCCGGACAACCAGATTGTCGCGAACGTTGTGGAAGAGGACGTGGCCTTCGCGCCCGAGAACCTCGGCGTGCCGAGCGCGGAGATCCGAAAGCGCGTGGACGACGCGCTCGAAGCCGTGGGCATGTCGAAATTCGTCAAGCACGCGCCGCACCTTCTCTCCGGCGGACAGAAGCAGCGTATCGCCATCGCGGGCGTGCTTGCGATGAAGCCCGAGTGCATCGTGCTCGACGAGGCGACCGCCATGCTCGACCCCGTGGGCCGGCGCGAGGTGCTCGCGGCGGTGGAAAAGCTCAACCGCGAGCAGGGCATCACCGTCGTGCTCATCACCCACCACATGAACGAAGCCGAGCACGCCGACCGCGTGATCGTGATGAACGACGGCATCGTCGTGATGGACGGCGCGCCGCGCGCGGTGTTCACCCGCAAAAAAGAGCTCGAGGACATCGGCCTTGCCGTGCCGGACACCGTCTCGCTGCTCTTTTCCCTGCGCGAAGCGGGGATGGACGTCCCGGTGGACGCCATCACCGTGGAGGAATGCGCGGACGTTATTTTGAAAAATCTGACCTAAGAGGATCGTAGCTTTGGAAGAGATCATTCGTGTAGAAAACCTGACGCACACCTACGGCGAGGGCACGCCCTTCTGCCGCAGCGCGGTACAGGATATGTCGCTGGCGATCCGCCGCGGCGAATTTTTGGGCATCATCGGCCACACGGGCAGCGGCAAATCGACGCTGATCCAGCACTTGAACGGCTTGCTCAAGCCGACCTCCGGGCGCATCCTCCTCGGCGGGGAGGACATCTGGGCGGACCCGAAGAAGATCCGGAGCGTCCGGTTCCGCGTGGGCCTTGTGTTCCAGTACCCCGAGTACCAGCTCTTTGAAGAGACCGTTTACCGCGATATCGCCTTCGGCCCCACGAATATGGGGCTCTCCAAGGACGAGATCGACCGCCGCGTGCGCGAATCCGCGCGCTTTGCGGGCCTTTCCGAGGACCTGCTGGAAAAATCGCCCTTCGCCCTCTCCGGCGGGCAGAAGCGCCGCGTAGCCATCGCGGGCGTCATCGCCATGGAGCCCGAGGTGCTCGTGCTCGACGAGCCGAGCGCGGGCCTTGACCCGCAGGGCAGGGAGGACCTGCTTGCGAACATCCGGGCGTATCACCGCGAGCGCGGCACGACTGTCGTGCTCGTCAGTCACAGCATGGAGGAGATCGCAAAAAACGTCGATCGCATCATTGTGCTGTCCGATAGCCATGTGCTCATGAGCGGCACGCCGCGCGAGGTCTTTGCCCGCGGCGATGAGCTGATGAGCGCGGGGCTCGACGTGCCGCAGGTCACGCGCGTGGCCATGAAGCTGCGCGAGGGCGGCCTTGCCATCTCGCCCGACGTTTACACGGTGGACGAGCTGAGCGCGGAGCTCATCGCGCTCAAGAGAGGGGGCGGCAAGAAATGCTGAAGGATATCACGCTCGGACAGTATTTCCCGGGCGATACGCTCGCCCATAAGCTCGACCCGCGCACGAAGCTCCTCGTCACGGTGCTCTACGTCGTGGCGCTTTTCACGGCCAAGAGCTATATTGCTTACGGCCTTCTCATCCTGACGCTTGTGCTCGCCGTGCGCATTTCGCACGTGGGCGCGAAGGCGCTTTTCAAGGGCCTGAAGCCGGTGCTGTTCATCATCGCCTTCACCGCGCTTTTAAACCTCTTCTACACGCCCGGCACGGAGCTGTGCCGGTTCTGGATCTTCCGCATCACGATCGAGGGCATCCGCGCCGCCATCACGATGATGCTGCGCATCACGCTGCTCATCATGGGCACGTTCCTGCTCACGTATACGACCTCGCCCATCCGCCTGACGGACGGACTGGAGAGTCTTCTGAACCCGCTTAAAAAGATCAAGGTCCCCGTGCACGAGCTTGCGATGATGATGTCCATCGCGCTGCGCTTTATCCCGACGCTTATCGAGGAGACGGACAAGATCATGTCCGCGCAGAAGGCGCGCGGCGCTGACTTTGAGACCGGCAGCCTCATGCAGCGCGCCAAGGCGCTCGTGCCGCTGCTTGTGCCGCTGTTCGTCAGCGCGTTCCGCCGCGCCGACGAGCTGGCCACGGCCATGGAGTGCCGCTGCTACCACGGCGACGAGGGCCGCACGAAGCTCAACGTGCTGCACTATCAGACGCGCGACTACCTCGTGCTGGGGTATTATCTCGCGCTGGTGGTCGTGGTCATCGTGCTGCGGTAAAAAAAGAAGGAAAGGACGCTTCTATGCGAAACATTGCCCTGAAGCTTATGTATAACGGCACGGCCTACCACGGCTGGCAGGTGCAGAAAACCGTGTCGAGCGTCTGCGAGACGATGGAAAAGGGCCTTACGAAGGTCTGCGGCGGACCGGTGAAGCTCGTTGGCTGCGGCCGCACGGACGCGGGCGTGCACGCCGAGCGCTACATCGCAAATTTCCACACGGATTCGCGCATCCCGGTCGAGCGCCTGCCCTTTGCCGTGAACACGCACACGCCGGAGGATATCGTCGTGCGCGAAGCGCTCGAGGTGGCGGACGATTTCAACGCCATCCTTTCGTGCCAAAAGAAGGAATACACCTACCGCATTTTCAACTCCCGCATCAAAAATCCGTTTTATGTCAACAGGGCGTACTTTTACCCCAAGCACCTCGACGAAGAGGTGATGGACCGCGCGGCGCGCGCCTTTGAGGGCACGCACGATTTCCGCGCCGTCCGCTCTGTCGGCACGGAGACGAAGACCACCGTGCGCACCGTGCACTACTGCCGCGTGTCGCGCTCGGGTGATCTTTTGGAGCTCAAGGTCTGCGCGGACGGGTTCCTGTATAACATGGTACGGGCGATCACCGGCACGGTGCTCTACGCCGCCGAGGGGAAACTCACGCCAGAGGACATCCCCGAGATCCTGGCCTCCGGCGACCGCTCGCTCGCCGGCCCCACGGTGCCGCCGGGCGGACTGTACATGACGAGACTTTGGTATGAGGATGAACGGCTCAATGACTGACCGCAAAGAGGAAGAGAATATCCGCGAGGAGATCCGCCGCTCGCAGGCCGCGCCGCGCCGCAGCGGCGCAAAGCGTGTGCTGACGGTCCTGCTGGCGCTTGTGGTCGTGCTCGGCGTGGTGGCTGCTGCGGCGTGGAAGGACCTCAGCGGGCTTGACAGCGTCCGCCGCCTGTTTTCCTACAACAAGGTGGAGCAGGACGAGCAGGGCAAGGCCGAGCTCTATTCCTTCAGCAACGACCGCAGCAACATCTTTGCCATGCTCGGAGACCATCTGATCGTCGCCTCGACGACGAGCGTCTCCGTGCTGGCAAATGACGGCAGCGTCATTTGCAGCGAGAGCGTGAAGCTTTCGACCCCGGCCATCGCCGTCGGCGGGCAGACCGCCGCGGTGTACGACATCGGGGGCCAGTCGCTGCTTATTTTCTCCGCGAGCGGGCTCGTGCGCGACATGAGCGGCGAGTGCGGCAGCGGCATTCTGTCCGTCTCGCTCAACTCGTCCGACTATATGGCGCTCAACGTGGAAAAAAGCGGCTACAAGTCCGCCGTCACGATGTATGACGCGTCGGGCGAGAAGGTGCTGGCCTTCAACTCCTCGGAGCATTACGTGATCGACGCGGCGGTGCTGCGCGACTGCAGGCACATGGCCGCGGTGTCGCTGGGCGAATCCGGCGGCACGTTTGCCGACACCGTGAGCATCTACACCCCCGGCAGCGACAAGCCCGCAGCGGTCAACACGCTTACAGGCTCGCTGCTGCTCTCCGCGGGCAGCGTCGGCGGCACGCTCGCATGCCTGACGGACGAGGGGCTGACGCTCTTCACCGCCGACGGCGCGCTTGCGGGCAGCTACCATTTTGAATACCCCTACCTTCGCGGACAGAGCCTGGACGGCGACGGCTTTGCCGCGCTGCTGCTGGGCCGCTACCGTTCGGGCAGCGCGATGAAGCTCGTTACCGTCTCGCAGGACGGCTCGGAGTTCGCGGGGCTCGATGTGAGCGGCGAGGTATTGTCGATGTCGGCGGCGGGGAAGTACATCGCTGTGCTCTACAGCGACAGCCTTGTGATCTACACGCCGCAGCTCGAGGAGTATGCGCGGCTCGACGGCACGGAATACGCCCGCTCGGTCCTGATGCGCGCGGACGGCACGGCGGTGCTCGTCGGCTCGTCGTCTGCCTGGCTTTATATTCCGTAATTTCTGCAAACCGCCAAAAAAGTTACAATTTGTGCATTGAATGAAACGAGAAAAACATGGATAATGGACTTATCATCGATGTGGTCTTTGCGCTCGTGCTCGTGCTCGGCACGGTGTTCGGCGCAAAGCGGGGACTGTTCCGCAGCCTGATGGCGCTGGCAGTCATCGTGGTGGCGCTTGTCGGCGCGTCGCTCCTTACAGACCTTCTCACCGAGCCTGTGACCGATATGCTGATGCCGCGCGCGGAAAAGAGCGTGCAGGAATGGTTCGACAGCCGGGACGAAGAGCAGGGCGAGCAGCCGCAGATCGAAGAGAGTGCGCAGGACGAGGATACGCAGCAGGAGAGCGGCGTGCCGCTCGCGGTGACGGGCTTTCTTAAAAAGCTGCTGCACTTCGACCTGGACGGCGCGGTGCGTCGGTCGCTGCGCGAGGCGGCGCGCGACGCAGCGCTTGCCGCGGTGCGCACGCTTCTCGGAAGCGTGGTGCGGAGCGTGACCTTCGCGCTGTGCTTCATTTTGCTGACGATCCTGCTGCGCCTTGTTACGAAGGGCATTGACAAGGTGCTTGACTTGCCAGTCCTGAACACGCTCAACGCCCTCGGCGGCGGCGCGCTGGGCCTTGTGGAGAGCGCGCTGGTGCTGTTTCTCGTGTGCGACCTTGCACCCAAGCTCGGCGTGACGGCCTTCACCGAAAATCAGGACGGCACGTATCTCCTCTCGCTTTTTATGAACCACACCCCGCGCAGCCTGCTGGCCGCGCTGTTACCCTGATCTTTACCCCAAGGAGGAAAAACTATGCAGCCGCAACTTTGTTCCAGATGCAAAAAAAATATCGCCGTCGTGTTCATCACCCGGCAGGAAAACGGCCAGAACGTGAACGAGGGCCTGTGCCTCAAGTGCGCGAAGAATCTGGGCCTGCCGCAGGTGGATGAGATGATGCGCCGCATGGGCATCACCGACGAGGACCTTGATAATATTTCCAACGAGATGATGGGCGCCTTCGGCGGCGCGGAGAATCTCGAGGGCCTGACCGACGCCGACGATCCCGACGCCGGAAACGAGGACGAGGACGGCAAGACCGCGACCTTCCCGTTCCTGAGCCGCTTTTTCGGCGGCACGCCCGCCGCGAACGACGCGCAGAGCGGCGACGCCGAGCAGACGCAGAGTCCGCGCAGCAACAAAAAGGTCGAAAAGGGGAGCAAGCACAAGTTCCTTGACTCCTACTGTATCAACCTTTCCCAGCGCGCCCGCGAGGGCAAGCTCGACGCGGTCATCGGCCGCGAGGAGGAGATCGAGCGCGTCATCCAGATCCTGAACCGCCGCCAGAAGAACAACCCCTGCCTGATCGGCGAGCCGGGCGTCGGCAAGACGGCCATCGCCGAGGGCCTTGCCCAGCGCATCGTCGCGGGCGACGTGCCCTTCAAGCTCAGAAGCAAGGAGGTCTACCTCCTTGACCTCACGGCGCTCGTCGCGGGGACGCAGTTCCGCGGCCAGTTTGAAAGCCGCATGAAGGGTCTCATCGAGGAGATTCGCAAGCTGGGCAACGTCATCCTTGTTATCGACGAGGTGCACAACATCGTCGGCGCGGGCGATGCCGAGGGCAGCATGAATGCTGCCAACATCTTAAAGCCCGCGCTCTCCCGCGGGGAAATTCAGGTCATCGGCGCGACGACCTTCACCGAATACCGCAAGCACATCGAAAAGGACACCGCGCTCGAGCGCCGCTTCCAGCCCGTTACGGTCAACGAGCCGAACATGGAGGATACGCTCAAAATTTTAAAGGGCATCGCCCACTACTATGAGCAGTACCACGGCGTCAAGATCCCCGAGGGCATTTTGCGTCAGGCGGTGCTGCTGTCTGAGCGGTACATCACCGACCGCTTCCTGCCCGACAAGGCCATCGACCTCATCGACGAGGCCTGCTCGGACCTCAACCTGCACGATAAGAACATCAACCGCCGCATGGAGCTGCGCCGCGAGATCGAGGACTACGGCAAGGAGCGCGAGCTCCTGCAGGGCGCGGAGGAGCCGGATTTCGAGCGCCTTGCCGAGCTCAAGAGCCTTGAGATGAAGGCGCAGGCAGAGCTTGACGCGCTCTGCGCGCAGGGCGACCCGCAGCTCACGATGGACAACCTGGCCCGCGTGATCGAGCTGTGGACGAAGATCCCCGCCTCGCGCATCCGCGAGGACGAGTTCCGCCGCCTGAGCGAGCTTGACAAGCGGTTAAAGGAGCACATCGTCGGCCAGGACGAGGCCATCGAGGCCGTCGCCGCCGCCATCCGCCGCAACCGCGTGGGCATCTCGCCCAAGCATAAGCCGGTGAGCTTCATCTTTGTCGGCCCCACGGGCGTTGGCAAGACGGAGCTTGTCAAGCAGCTGGCGCAGGACCTCTTCAACTCGCCCGACGCGCTCATCCGGCTCGACATGTCCGAGTTTATGGAAAAGCACTCGGTCTCCCGCATCGTCGGCTCGCCCCCGGGCTATGTCGGCTATGACGAGGCCGGCCAACTGACCGAAAAGATTCGCCGCAAGCCCTACGCCGTCATCCTTTTCGACGAGATCGAAAAGGCGCATCCCGACGTGATGAACGTCCTGCTGCAAATTCTCGACGACGGCGAGATCACCGACTCCCACGGCCGCAAGGTGAACTTTGAAAATACCGTCATCGTCATGACCTCCAACGCGGGCAGCGAACGCAAGGAGGGCACCGTGGGCTTCGGCCACACGCTCAACGAGCAGAACCGCGACCGCGCCATGAAGGCGCTCGGCGAGTTCCTGCGCCCCGAGTTTTTGAACCGTGTGGACGAGGTCATCTGCTTCAACCGTCTCGACGAGCAGAACTTTGCCGGCATCGCCCGCATCATGCTCACCGAGCTTCGCAAGAGCCTTGAGGACAAGGGCCTGCACTTCACGTGGAACGAGGACGTCGAGGCCTACCTTGTCAAGAAGTCCTACTCCGCCACCTACGGCGCGCGCAACCTGCGCCGCACCATCCAGAAGGAGCTGGAGGACGAGATGGCGAGCCAGATCATCGATTCCTACGAGCATCCCGTCACGCAGCTGCACGCCGCGATGGAGGACGGCAAGATCGTTGTCCGCAGCCTGTAAGCAAAGGAAAGGGGAGAGACCATGTTTCATCTGTTCCGCAAGGACATTGAAAAGCACTGTGCCTACTGCAAAAGCGGCAGCGTCATCAACGACGGGCAGGTCGTCTGCTCCCGCCGCGGCATCGTCGATTCCGCCGACCACTGCCGCCACTTCTGCTACGATCCGCTCAAGCGCGTGCCGCCCCGGCCCGCCGCGCTGAACGACAAGTACTCCTCGGAGGATTTTTCGCTGTAACCCAAAAATAAAGAAAGAAGGCAGAACGCCATGAATATTTCACAGGTCTATGCAGTCTATTTCAGCGCCACCGGCAACACGAGAAAGGTGACCACCACGCTCGCAAACGCCCTTGCCGTCAGCTTCGAGGTCCCGCTCGAGGTGTGCGACTTCACGCTGCCCGCCGCGCGCGGGGAAAAGTACGGGTTCGCCGAGGGCGACCTTGTCATCTTCGGCATGCCGACCTATGCGGGGAAGCTGCCGAACAAGCTGCTCGACTTTGTGAAGTCCGGCTTCGCCGGAAACGGCGCGCTGGCCGTGCCGGTCGTGACGTTCGGCAACCGCAGCTTCGACAATTCCCTGGCCGAGCTCTGCGCCTGCCTGGAATCGGGCGGCTTCCACACCATCGGCGCGGGCGCGTTTGCCTGCCGCCACGCCTTTACCGACGCGCTGGCCGCCGGCCGTCCCGACTCCGACGACATGGCCGAGCTTGCAAAGCTCGGCTCGGCGGTCGTGGGCCGCATCGTGAAGATGACGCAGTATCCCGCGCCCGTCACCGTGGACGGCGACGCCGACGCGCCGTACTATCGCCCGCTGGGGCTTGACGGCGAGCCGAAGGTCTTCCTGAAGGCGAAGCCCAAGACCGACATGGACAAGTGCATCCACTGCGGCGTGTGCGCGTCCCTCTGCCCGATGGGTTCGATCAACCCGGACGACGTCAGCGAGGTCGTGGGCGTGTGCATCAAGTGCCACTCCTGCGTGCGCAATTGCCCGATGGGCGCGAAGTACTTCGACGATCCCGCGTTCCTGTCGCACCGCGCGATGCTCGAGCGCGACTATACGCGCAGGGCGGAGGATAAGATCTTCACGGCGTAAGCGGCGTTTGGATTGTTTAAATGAAAAGGCCCTGTCCGGCACCGCCGGACAGGGCCTTTCCTTTATTTTTTGCGATCAACTGAGGTGGGCGAAGGTCGCGCCGAGATTTGCATCAAATCCAAGTGCGCGGTACATGCGCTCATCGCACGGAGCACAGGTGACAGTGAGACTGGCAAGGCGATTTGCCTTACAGTATTCCTGTGCCGCAAGCGCGAGCTGCCGCGCGGCGCCGCACTTGCGGAATGCGGGTTCGACGAAAAAGTCCTCAAAAATACCGATGTCCGCGCAGGCGAACGTCGAAAATACGCGGCTCACGCTGCACATCCCGACCATGCGGGTCTTGCGGCGGGCGGCAAAGAAGACGATCCTGCCGTCCTGAATGGCATGCAGAAGCTGCGATTGCTGTGCTTCGTCGAGCGGCGTTTCGCCGATCCCGGCGAGATAGCCGTTCTCGAGCTTCAAAAGCTGCCAGTCGTCCGCGCCGGAGAGAAATTGACGGACGGTGATGGGGGCATCCGCCTCCGGCGGGCGCAGCATCAGTGGTTCGCCCCACTCGTCGCGGCCGTTCGGCTGAAAGCCGAGCCTGCCCCAAAAACGCTGGCGCTGGTTTGTGCCGCAGTTGAGCTCGAAATAGCTTGCCCCGCGCGCCTGCGCCCAGTCAAGCAGCGCTTCGCCGCAGGCGCGGCCCGTGCCGCCGCCACGAAATTCCGGGTAGACGCAGAACTCCATAATAAAGCACTTGCCGTCCTCGCTTTCGTAGATGGCCGGCATGGCGAAGCCGATCTCCCGCCCGCCGCGCTCGAAAAAGAGAAAATGCAGACGGTCGGTCTCGCGCCCGTGCAGGGTGTTGAGCTGCGCAAGGTACGGCTCGCTAAGAAAGTAGGCGAGGTCCCCGGCCTGCTCCGCTGCGGGGAAAATATCGCGCCGGTGATAGGTGTGCAGCTGCGTGAAAAAGCGCGCAATGTCGCTGTCCGTGACGGCGTCACGGATGATGATCTGGTTCATGATGTTCCTCCAAAGCAAAAATTCGGAGGGTCAGGAAGCGTGGACCCTCCGTACACGCTGCATCGTCATAAGAATCAGTCCTTTCGTTCCGGATTTGCCGCGGCCGGTGAAACGCGATTTGTCTGGCAAGCGGCAGATTCAGCATAGCATATTTTTTGGCGGAAGGGAAGCACCTGTTTAGGTTTGCGCATAAACTGAAACGACAGGCTTTCGATGGGAGGAAACGACATGAAACCGGTATCCTTTTTCCTCGGCGCGAACAGCGGCGAGGGCTTTTACTCGCTTTACGACCAGATGCTTTCTGGGCGGTTCGACGATCTGATGATCTTAAAGGGCGGTCCGGGCTGCGGCAAATCGACCTTCATGCGCCGCATGGGCGCGGCGATGGAGCGCGCGGGCGAGCGCGTGGTGTACATCCACTGCTCCGGCGACCCGGAATCGCTCGACGGCGCAATATTCTTGGACCGCAGAGCCGCCATCGTGGACGGCACCAGCCCGCATGTGCTCGAGCCGACCTACGCCGTCGCGTGTGAGCGCTATGTCGATCTGACGCGCTTTTACGACGTGGCGCAGACCAAGGCGCGGCGTAAGGAGATTGTCGCACTGAGCGACGAATACCGCGCGCATTACCGCGACGCCTATCGCGCGCTGCGCGCGATGGACGAGGTCGCGTCCGAGCGCCGCACGGCACTGCACGCGCAGATGGACTTTGCAAAGCTCTGCCGCCGCGTGAACGCGATCCTCGCGCGCGAGCTGCACGCCGGAGGGCAGGGGAGCGGGCGCGTGGACCGCGCGTTCCTCGGCGGACTGACGCACCGCGGTGACATCTGCCGCTTCGACACGGTGGAAGCGCTCTGCCCGCGCGTCTACGCGCTGGCTGACAGCGCGGGTCTCGGCGCGGAAGCGCTGCGGACTGTCTGCGCCGCGGCGGCGGAAAAGCGCTTCGACGTGATCGCCTGCCCGGACCCGGACCGCCCGCGCGAGCTGCAGCATGTGCTCATCCCGGAGCGCGGCCTTGCGTTCATCACGACGAACGCGCGCATCCCGTATGAGGGGAAGCCCTGCCGCTGTCTGCGGCTCGACGCGATGGCGGAGGGGACGCTCACGCGCGCGCAGAAAACGAAGCTGCGCTTCGCCAAAAGGGTGGAAGCGTCGCTGCGGGAGGAGGCCGTTTCGGCGCTCGCGAGCGCCAAGCGCGCGCACGACGCGCTGGAGAGCGCATATCATCCCTGCGTGGATTTTGACAGCGTGACGGCGCTCGCGGACGAAGAGATCGCAAGACTTTTAAAGGGATAATACTTGACAGAAAAAGCCGCCCAAAAGGGCGGCTTTTTCTCTGCGTATGTTCTTATTCTCCCTTGTCCGCGCGGAAGTAGACCGTGCGGCCGGGCAGCGACAAAATGAGCGTGTATTCGCTGCTTTTCTCGCCCGCGGCGTCGGTGTATTCCGTGACGCCGACGAGCGCCGTGCCGGTCTCGCCGTCCAGCGTGAGGTCGTAGAGCGTATCGTTCGCACCGCGCTGCGTGAGCGTGCAGGTCCCACTCTGCGTGCTGCCGTCCGCGTCCGTGACAGTCAGCGCGCCGTCCTGCGCGGCGCAGGTGAGGGCGGGGAGATTGAGCGGCTGTCCTGCGCTGTCGATGGCGCTCGTCATGGTCCAGTCGTGGCCCTCGATAGTCAGGCCATCGTCTGTTCTGCTGCAGCCGATGAGCAGGAGGATGAGCAGCAGCGGCAGCAGAATTTTATATTTACCTGTCATGTGTTTTCCCTTTCCAGTTCTTGATTTTCAAGTACAGCAGAATACCGAGTCCGGCGGCAAAGAGCGATAGCGCACTTAGAAACAGCCGGGTTGGGAAATTGCTGACGACATAGATGCTTGTCACGGTGTCGGCATAGCCGATGATCGCATCGAAGTCAACAGCCGGTCCGGTGCCGAGATTCATTCCATCGGGAATGGGCGGCCCTGCATTGAAGTACTGTACCGCGCACCACAGGAGCACCGGTATACTGACGGCCAGCAGCACCCACGCGCCGATTTTCAGGACTTTTGTGCGGATGCGGCGCTGCTTTTCCAATATGACTGCCGCGTTCGGCGGGGGAGCACTCCCCTCCGGCGTGCCGGTCAGCTCCGCGAGCGGAACGCCGAAAAAGCCCGAGAGCGCGAAGAGGTTCGCCGTGCTCGGCAGCGACGAGCCATCCTCCCATTTTGTCACGGCCTGGCGTGAGACCTCCAGCGCCTGCGCGAGCGCTTCCTGCGACAGTCCGCGCGCCTTGCGCAGCGCGCGGATGCGCGCGCCGAGTTCGTTGTCCATAGTGTGTCTCCTTTGTGTTGATGGCGCTATCGTAGCAGTTTTGGACGCAAAAGTCTACCAAATATCCCGCTACTATCGGTAGCGAAACGAAAAAAGCCGCCCAAAAGGGCGGCTTTTCGCGCGTATTTACTTCTTGCGGCAAGTGAGCTCGCCGTTTTCCGCGTCGAGCAGGAGCGTGCTGCCGGCGTTCAGGTCGCCGCGCAAAATCTCCTTGGCGATCAGCGTCTCCGCCGCGCTCTGCAGGTAGCGCTTGAGCGGACGCGCGCCGTAGATCGGGTCAAAGCCGCGCTCGATGATGAGACTCTTTGCCGCGTCCGTGACCTCGAGCTTGAGACTCTTGTCGGCCATGCGCTTCTTGAGCCCCTGCATCAGGATGTCGATGATGCCGGAGAGGTTCTCCTTCGTGAGCGGCTTGAACATGATAATCTCGTCGAGACGGTTCAGAAATTCCGGACGGAATGCGCGGCGCAGCTCGCCCATGACGGCGGCGCGGGCGCTCTCTGCGATGCTGCCGTCCGGCTGGATGCCGTCGAGCAGCTCGGACGAGCCGAGGTTTGAGGTCAGGATAATGATGGTGTTCTTGAAGTCCACCGTGCGGCCCTGCGAATCGGTGATGCGGCCGTCGTCGAGAATTTGCAGCAGGATGTTGAACACATCCGGGTGCGCCTTTTCGACCTCGTCGAACAGCACGACACTGTACGGCTTGCGGCGCACGGCCTCAGTGAGCTGGCCGCCCTCGTCATAGCCGACGTATCCCGGAGGGGCGCCAATGAGACGCGAGACGGAGAATTTCTCCATGTACTCGGTCATGTCGATGCGTACGAGGTTATGTTCATCGTCGAACAGACAGTCGGCGAGAGACTTGGCAAGCTCTGTCTTGCCGACGCCCGTGGGACCGAGGAAGAGGAAGCTGCCGATCGGGCGGTTCGGGTCTGCGATGCCTGCACGCGAGCGCTGGATGGCCTCGGTGACGAGACGCACGGCCTCGTCCTGACCGACGACACGCTTGTGAATGATCTCGTCGAGGCGCAGCAACTTTTCGCGCTCACCCTCCATCAAGCGGCTGACGGGGATGCCCGTCCACTTGCCGACGATGTCGGCGATCTCGTTTTCGGTTACGGTGTCGTGCACCATGGAGTTGTCGCCCGTGTGCTTTTCGGCCGCGGCCTCGGCGTCCTTGAGCTGCTTTTCGAGGGCGGGGAGATCGGAGTACTTGAGCTTTGCGGCCTTTTCGTACTCGAGGTTCGCCTGCGCGCGCTCAATTTCGCCGTGCATCTGCTCGATCTGGCTCTTGAGCTGCTTCACGCTGTCCACGCCGCTCTTTTCCGCTTCCCAGCGGGACTTCATGGCGTTGAACTGTTCCTTTTCATCGGCAAGCTCTTTCTTGAGCTCCTCGAGACGGTCGCGGGAGAGCTGGTCGTCCTCTTTCTTGAGGGCCATCTCTTCGATCTCCTGCTGCATGATCTTGCGGCGCAGATCGTCGAGCTCTGCGGGCATCGAGTCGATCTCCGTGCGGATCATCGCGCAGGCCTCATCGACGAGGTCGATGGCCTTGTCGGGCAGGAAACGGTCGGTGATATAGCGGTCGGAGAGCGTCGCGGCGGCGACGAGCGCGTTGTCGTGGATGCGGACGCCGTGATAAATCTCGTAGCGCTCCTTCAGGCCGCGCAGGATGGAGATGGTGTCCTCGACCGTCGGTTCATTGACCATAACGGGCTGGAAGCGGCGCTCGAGCGCGGCGTCCTTTTCAATGTACTGGCGGTACTCGTCGAGCGTGGTCGCGCCGATGCAGTGCAGCTCGCCGCGTGCGAGCAGCGGCTTTAAGAGGTTGCCCGCGTCCATGCTGCCCTCGGTCTTGCCCGCGCCGACGATGGTGTGCAGCTCATCGATGAAGAGGATGATCTTGCCGTCGGACTTCTTGACCTCGTTCAGAACGGCCTTCAATCTCTCTTCAAACTCGCCGCGGTACTTCGCGCCCGCGATCAGCGCACCCATATCGAGCGAGAAGATCGTGCGGTCCTTGAGCCCCTCGGGCACATCGCCGCGCACGATGCGCTGGGCAAGGCCCTCGGCGATGGCCGTCTTACCGACGCCCGGCTCGCCGATGAGCACAGGGTTGTTCTTCGTCTTGCGCGAGAGGATGCGGATGACATTGCGGATCTCCGCATCGCGGCCGATGACGGGGTCGAGCTCCTTGCTGCGGGCGCGCTCGACGAGGTCCGTGCCGTACTTTTTGAGCGCGTCATAGGAATCCTCGGGATTGTCACTCGTCACGGGGCTGGTCTTGACCTTGGCAAGCTCGTCAGAGAAGCGGCTGCGCGTGATGCCGTGGTCGGAGAGCAGCTGACGCACGCTCTGCGAGCCCTCGGAGAAGATGGCGAGCATCAGGTGTTCGACGGAGAGATATTCGTCGTGCAGCTTTTCGGCGGTCTTTTCGGCAAGGTTGAAGATCTTGCCGACCTCGGGTGAAGCGTAGACCTCGCCGCTGCCGCCGGAGATGCGGGGCAGCTTGCGGATCAGCGTGTCGAGCTCGGAGAGGAGACCGTCGCAGTCAACGCCCATTTTGCCGAACAGCGAGCCGATCAGTCCGCCGTCCTGGTCGAGCAGGGCGTAGAGCAGATGCTCTGTGGTCAGATACTGGTTGCCGTTTTCCTGCGCCATGCTCTGCGCGGTCTTGACGGCTTCCAAAGCCTTCTGGGTATATTTTTCAGCATTCATTCAAGTTCACCTCAAATTCGTGTTTTTTACATTTTTACAATAGAGTTGTCAGATGAGCAGCGCCCGGGATCTCAGGCCGCCGCGGTAGGCCATCTCCACGTCGGCCGCTGAAAGCGAGCCGTCAAGATAGCCCTTGAGCAGCCGGTCGAAGAGCTGGACATAGGCGCTGATCGCGCCGGCCACGTCGTCCGCCGTGAGCGCCTTGCCGCGCGGCATGGCGAGGGGACGGACGAAGCGCCCGTCGTAGAGCGAGCAGGCGATGGAGCTGCCGAGCAGCGGGGCAAGACACTTGTCCTCGACCTGCACCCACAGGCGGAAGAAGTCCGTCATCGCGGAGATGAGAGACGCCGACTGCGTGCGGAACACGACGTTCAGCGTGCCCATCGTCTGCCCGTTGCCGCCGCTTAAGTCGACCTCGTACTTCACCGTGGGGCGGTACTTGTAGCTCAGGCTCGATTTGAGCGACATGGTGGACGAGCCGGGGGCGAAGAACGGGACCAGCTCGCGCGTGGGCGTCATGAGCTCTTCGATGGCTTCGAAAATGTCGTTCCAGCGGCGCTCGGGCGTCGGCACGGAAACATATTCGGCAAGGATGCGGTTCACGAGCGCGGAGCGGTTCGTGCCCATGCGGTGTGCCAGCGCATCGACCTCGCGCACGACATCGTCTGACAGCGTCAGGCTGTATAGATTTTTCTTCATTCTGCGCCTCCCTGGTTTCTTTTTCTTTCTGGATGCTATCATAGCACGGCTTTTAAACTTGTCAATAGTTTTATATAAATATTTTGACGAGTTATATGCGAATTTACACGGAGTTCATATTTGTAAAAAGACAGGAAGAGCGCGCACAGCGATGATCGCCGTGCGCGCCCTTCCTGTGATGAGAGATGGAGAGATCGTAATTACAGCAGACCCTGCAGCAGGATGATGACGATCAAAATCGGCAGCACCCACTGGAAATAGGGCTTGAGCTTGGGGGAGAGCTTGATGCCCGTGCCCTTGTTGGCTTCGGCAAGATACTTGTCAAAGCCCCAGCCCCACTTCGTGACGCAGAAGAGCAGGTACACGAGCGAGCCGATGGGCAGCAGCAGGTTGCTCACGAGGAAATCCTCGGTGTCGAGCACATCCTTGCCGGGCAGGGGATGGAAATTGCTCCAGATGTTGTAGCCGAACACGCAGGGAAGGCTCAGGAGCATCAGCAGTACGCCGTTGACGAGCACGGCCTTTTTGCGGCTCCAGCCGAACGTGTCCATGCAGATGGCGAGAATGTTTTCAAACACGGCCAGCACCGTGGACATGCTCGCGAACATCATGAACAGGAAGAACAGCGCGCCCCAGAAGCGGCCGCCCGCCATGTTGACAAACACCTGCGGCAGCGTGACGAACAGCAGCGACGGGCCGTTGTCCGGCGCGACGCCGTAGGAGAAGCACGCGGGGAAGATGATGGTGCCGGCCATGAGCGCGACAAAGGTGTCAAGCGCGCAGATGCGGATGGACTCCCCGGCGAGGGCGTGATCGTCGGACATGTAGCTGCCGAAGATCTCCATCGCCGCGATGCCGAGAGAGAGCGTGAAGAACGCCTGGTTCATCGCGTCGGTGATGAGACTGCGCAGGCCGTTTTCGCGGATAGAATCGAGCGAGGGGAGCAGGTAGAACTTCATGCCCTCCGCCGCGCCGGAAAGCGTCAGGCTGTGCACGGCGAGCACGAGGATGAGGAACAGCAGCGCGATCATCATGACCTTCGACACGCGCTCAAGGCCCTTTTGCAGGCCGAACGAGCAGATAACGAAGCCGACGATGACGATGGCGACGGCCAGAATGCCCATCTCCGCAGGGTTTGCCAAAAGCTCGCCGAATACGGCGGAGGCTTCCTCTGTGGGCATGCCGGAGTAGAATTTGCCGGTCAGAAAGCGGCCGAAGTAGCTCACCATCCAGCCGGAAACGGTCGTATAGTACATCATGAGAAGGTAGCAGCCGATCAGGCAGAACCAGCCGTGGATGTGCCATTTGGATTTGGGCTTTTCAAGCGTCTTATACGAGAGGATCGCGCTCTTGCGGCTCGCGCGGCCGACGGCCAGCTCCATCGTCAGCACGGGTACGCCCATGATGAGCAGGCACAGAATGTAGAAAAGAACAAAATAGCCGCCGCCGTTTTTGCCCGTCACATAGGGGAAGCGCCAGACATTGCCGATGCCGATGGCGCAGCCCGCGCTGACGAGCAGGAAGCCCAGACGGGAGCGGAACGATTCGCGTTTCATGTTGAAATACCTCGCATTATGAATGATTTATGAACGATGTGCTTATCTTACCTCGGAAAGAGAGGGTTTACAAGAGCGGTTCCTTGATGATAAAATAAGAAAAACTTATGTTGTGCAGGAGAAGCATTCATGAATCGCAATCAGCTGAGATATTTTGTCGCCGCGGCGGAGCACTTGAGCTTCACCAAAGCGGCGGAGCAGTATTACATTTCGCAGACGGCGGTGACGCAGCAGATCCGCCTGCTCGAGGAAACGCTCGGCTGCGAGCTCTTCGACCGCAGCACGCGGCCGGTGAGCCTGACAAGCGCGGGCAAGGCCTTCCTTCAGGATGCCAAGGCGATTTTGGAGCGCATGAGCCGCGCGCAGGAGCGCGTGCACGACGCGGCCACAGGCTTGACCGGCACGCTGCGTGTGGGCTACGTGCGCGGCTACGAGCGCAGCGACCTCTCGGTGCTGATGCGCCACTTCCACCAGAAAAACAGCAACGTGCTCATTTCCTTTTACCGCTGTTCGACCGACGTGCTGGCCGCGGGGCTGCTGCATCAGGAATACGACATCGTGTTCACCTGGGACTCGACGAACCTGCGCACGCAGGAGGGCGTCGCGTTCCAGACGGTCGAAAAGGCGCGGCTTGTCGTCGCGCTCTACGCGGGTCATCCGCTCGCGCAGCGGCGGCAGCTCACGCGCCAGGAGCTGCGCGGGGAGAACATTTTATATATGTCGCCCGACGCCGCGCCCGATTCCTTCGGCGACGCGTTTTTCATGCAGCGCTATGTCGAGGCGGGCTATAAGCCGAACATCCTCTTCCGCTCGGCGGACACGGAGAGCATTCTGATGATGGTCGCGGCGGAGGAGGGCATCTCGCTTTTGCCCGACTACTGCACCGACCGGCTCTACAACGCAGACAACCTCGTCTTTGTCCCGCTTGCGGGCGAGGGGGAGGAGGAAGAGATCATCGCCGCCTGGCAGACGGGCAGCGCAAACCCCGCGCTTGGCCGGTTCCTGACGGAGCTCAATCAAAAAGACCCGCCTTACTAAGGCGGGCCTTTTCTAATGTAAAGGGATCATCCCCGGCGGAACCAGTCCTTCATGACGGTGAAGATCTGCACCAGCTCGTCCTCTTCAATGACGTAGGGGACCATGGAGTACATGTAGCTCAGGAACGGGCGGCTGAATACGCCGCGCTCGTAGGCGTACTGCTGGAAGCCCTCCAGCGTTTTGGGATCAAAGACCTCCACGCAGGTGCAGCCGCCCATCACGCGCACCTCCCTGATGCGCTCGTCGGAAAAGCCCAGCATTTCGCGCTTTGAGATCTCCTCGATGCGCTTGATCTTTTCCATGTAGTTCTCGCGCTCGAAGATCTCGATGCCCTTGAGCGCGGCGGCGCAGGCGAGAGCGTTGCCCATGAACGTGGGGCCGTGCATCAGCGCGTGGCGCTCGTTGTCGCTGTAAAAGCCGCGGAAGACCTTCTCGTTGGCGACCGTCACCGCATGCCCGATGTAGCCGCCGGTGAGCGCCTTGCCGAGCACTAAAATGTCCGGCAGGACCAGATCGGCGACAAAGCGGTTGCCCGTCCGGCCAAAGCCGGTGGCGACCTCGTCGAAGATCAGCAGCACGCCGTATTCGTCGCACAGCTCGCGGGCGCGTTTCAAAAACGAAATGTCGTACATCCGCATGCCGCCCGCGCCCTGCAGCAGCGGCTCGACGATGAAGCAGTTGAGCCTGTCGTGATAGCGGGCGAAGGCCTCCTCGAGCGCGGGGATCTCGGTCGGGATATGAACGACGCCCTCCTTTTTGTCGAAGGCGAAGTGATAGTCCTCGTCGTCACCGACCTCCATCGCTTTGAAGGTGTCTCCGTGGTAGGCGTGCTCGAGCGCGAGGATCAGTGTGCGCTTTTTCATCTCCGGGTGATCGTCGCACTGGTTGGTGCTGTATTGCAGCGCCATTTTGAGGGCGACCTCGACGGCCACGCTGCCGGAATCGGAAAAGAAGCAGTAGTTCAGATCGCCCGGCAGGAATTCCTCCAGCTTGGCCGACAGCTTTTCGACCGGGTCGTGGGTGAGTCCGCCCAGCATGACGTGGCAGAAATTTGCGGCCTGCTCCTGAATGGCGGCGGTCAGCTCGGGGTGCTGATAGCCGTGGATCATGCACCACCAGGAGGAGACGGAGTCGATCAGCTCCTGATCCTCGGTGTAAAGATGCACGCCCTTGGCCCGGATGATCTTATAGGGCGCCTTCATGTTTTTCATCTGCTCATACGGATACCAGATCATTTCAGCGATACCTCCTCATAAAGTGCGGCCAGCTCGTCCGCTTCCATCGGCAGCTCCCGCGCGCCGTCCGGAATGCAGGCGAGCACGCGCAGGCCCGTGCACTGGCGGCACATGGCGATGTTGTCCTCCTCCATCGTGTCGCCCCTGTGGAAATGGTTGAAAATAATTCCCTTGAGCGGGAGATTTTTGCTCTGCATGTACCTCGCCGTCAGCACCACGCTGTTGATGGTGCCAAGGCCCGCGTCCGCGACGATCACGCTCGGAAGCCGCAGCGCCGCAATGACGTCCTCCAGCCACAGCGTCTCGCCGTTTTCCACGCGGAGCGGGCAGAGGATGCCGCCGCTGCCCTCCACTGTGACATAGCCGTGGCGGCTGCATACGGTCTCAAAGCCCTGCCGGATGACCGGCAGCTCGGGCGGATCGCCCTCATAGCGCGCCGCCAGATGCGGCGACCACGCGTGCTCGTAGACATAGGGGCACATTTCGCCGAGCGGCTGAGAAAGCCCCGCCGTTTTCTGCACGAACAGCGCGTCGCCCGGGATGAGACTGCCGTCGCTCCGGCGCTCGTTGCCGCTCATGGCGGCCTTATAATACGCGGCGTTTTGGCCGGACTGTGCCAGCTTTTTCACCATCAGCGCCGTGACGTAGGTCTTGCCCACGTCCGTTCCGGTCCCTGTGACAAAAAGAGCCTTTGCCATGCCTTAGGCCTCCTTCCAGTACTCGGGGGTCACGTCACGCCCGAGAGAGGCGAGCATGCTGCGGTCGCTGCGGATGGTGGCGCAGGCGGCGGTGGTCAGCATGTTGCCGGTGATGGTGGCGGACGCTCCGGCGCGGAAGGCCGTCTCGCCGTCGTTGGTCAGAAGCGCGCGTCCAGCAGCAAGGCGGATGTTCGCTTCCGGGTTGATGTAGCGGAAAAAGGCGATCGTGCGCAGGATCTCCTGCTCCGTCAGGCGGGGCAGATGCTCAAGCGGCGTGCCGGGAATGGGCATGAGCGCGTTGATGGGGATGGAGTCGATGCCGAGCTCTGCAAGGCTGATTGCCATGTCCAGCCGGTCCTCCCACGTTTCGCCCATGCCGATGATGCCGCCGGAGCAGGCGCACATGCCCTCCGCCTTGACTTTTTTCAGCGTCTCCACCTTCATTTCATAGGTGTGGGTGGTGCAGATGTTCGGAAAGTTCCGCTTCGAGGTCTCGATGTTGTGGTGATAGCTCGTGACGCCCGCTTCGTGCAGCCGGTGGAGCTGCTCGGCGCTCAGAAAGCCCATCGACGCGCACAGGTCGATCTTACACTCGCGGTGCATCGTCTCGTAGGCGTGGATCGCCTGATCGAATTCCTCGCCGGTGAGGGCTCTTCCCGCGGTGACGATGGAGAAGCGGTCCACGCCCTCGCTTTCGTTCATCCGGCAGGCCTCGAGAATTTTTTCCTCGGGGAGAAAATCGTAGGTCTCGCATTCCGTGTGGTAGTGCGCGGACTGCGCGCAGTACTTGCAGTCCTCCGGGCAGCGGCCGCTGCGCCCGTTGATGATCGAGCAGAGATCGACCTTATCGCCCACGCAGGCCTTGCGGATCTCATCCGCGCCCTGACAGAGCGGCTCTAAATCGCAGGTGAGAAAGAAGGAGAGGTCATCCTCGCGCGTCAGGCGCCGACCGCGAATGATCTCCTGTGCCAGATTCAGTACGTCCATATCGTTTTACCTCCGTAGTATCGTCAGGATCTTGCTGCCGTCGCCGTCAGAACGTTGGGCGTCCCGGCGGCGGTCCAGATGCCGCTGCGCTCCAGCAGCGGCGCAAGGCGCTTGATGAGGACCGCGCCGAGGACGCTCAAGGCGGTGTCGCCGGGGACGGCCAGCACAAAGCAGTACAGGAACAGCGGCCCCACCGCGATGGGGGTATTCAGCACATAGTTGCAGATGACATAGTAGTAGATCATACCGGCGGCGTACACCACGGCAAGTCCCGCCAGATTGGCGGCGAGATAGCGGGCGACGGTGCGCTTTTTGAGCCTTGCGGCGAGCGTGCCGGTCACGTAGGTCCCGATGCAGAAGCCGATGATGTAGCCGAAGCTCGGCTTGAGCACGTACCACAGTCCGCCGCCCTCCGTGAAGATGGGCAGGCCGGCAAGTCCCAGCAGCATATAGGCAGCCACAGAGATCGTTCCGAGACGCGGACCTAAGATGAGCCCTGCGAGCATCGTAAAGAGGTACTGCAGGGTAAAGGGGACAACGGGGACGGGGATCTTGATGAATGCGCCCACGGCGATCAGCGCCGTAAACAGGCTGCAAAACACAAGCTGCTTGGTCTTTGACATTGTAAACCTCCAAGAAAAATGATGTTTACAATCTAACAGAGAACAGCTTGCCTGTCAACCATAAATATTTCAAAGGTTTACAACTTTGACGGAGCGATTGACGAAAAAGATGACAGATATCCTGCAAAACGCAGGAAAAAAGCACGGCCAAACTGCGATTTTGCAATCTGACCGTGCATTTTGATAGAATTTTCGATTTTGTGCTCAGTTCAGGAAGTCCTTGAGCTTCTTGCTGCGGCTGGGGTGGCGCAGCTTGCGCAGGGCCTTGGCCTCGATCTGGCGGATGCGCTCGCGCGTGACGTTGAATTCCTTGCCGACCTCCTCGAGCGTGCGGGGACGGCCGTCCTCAATGCCGAAGCGGAGCTTCAGGACCTTTTCCTCGCGCGGGGTGAGCGTGGAGAGCACGTCCACGAGCTGCTCCTGCAAAAGCGTAAAGGACGCAGCCTCGCTCGGCTCGCTCGCACCCTCGTCGGGGATGAAGTCGCCGAGGTGGCTGTCCTCCTCCTCGCCGATCGGCGTTTCGAGGGAGACGGGCTCCTGCGCGATCTTCAGAATTTCGCGCACCTTGTCGACGGGCATGTCCATTTCGGCGGCGATCTCCTCGGGCGAGGGATCGTGGCCCAGCTCCTGCAGGAGCTGGCGGGACACGCGGATGACCTTGTTGATCGTTTCGACCATGTGGACGGGGATGCGGATGGTGCGCGCCTGGTCGGCGATGGCGCGGGTGATGGCCTGACGGATCCACCACGTCGCGTAGGTCGAGAACTTGTAGCCCTTGG
>JAYABH010000012.1:0-29613 GCA_037343695.1 bacterium
CCGGGAACGGATGCAGCTCAGAGAGCGGAATCTGAACGACTACTTCCTGCTGCGGTTTCGGCTTTTTGGATGGCGCGGGCTTTTTGCCCGGTTCTTTCTGCGCTGTTTTTTCAGTCATCGTGTTCCTCCTGTCGGCATCTGATTTTGGGTACAAAAAAAGGACATTTCTTCTTTTCAGAGGAAATGTCCTGATTTCTTGGACGGGCTGACAGCCCGCCCAAACAGTATTTAGTTTTTGTCGTTACTATAACACCCCCTACGATATAACTACTTCGCGGCTCGATTTTTCGGTTTGGAAAAGGATGAAAAACCTTGCCATAAACCTGCAACCCTTGATATACGGGGCTTTTCCGGTTTGTCGTAATTATACCGTAGTGGCACACATTCGCCACGTTAGCACTACAGAACGGTGTGGATGTGAAAACCGTCAGCAGCATGCTGGGCCACTACGACGCTGGCTTTACGCTCCGCACCTACACCCACGCCACGCGGCAGATGCAGCAAAAGGCCGCGGAGAAAATGGGCAGCTTCATGGCGCAAGTGATGTGAGCAGAAAAAAGACGCAAAAATACCGGAGAGAAAGCAAAAGCTTCCTCTCCGGTACTCTTTGAACCTATCCGCACATTTCCGCGTGTGGGTCACGGTGTGGGTCAGCGTTTGACCCACATTTTGACTCACACCGTTTTCGGCGTTTTTGCAGCAAAAAAGCACCGAAAACCGAAGTTTTCGATGCTTTTTGGAGCTGGTGGTGTGACTCGAACACATGACCTGCTGATTACGAATCAGCTGCTCTACCGACTGAGCTACACCAGCGCATTCATTCAAATGCAAATGGAATTATAGCACAGCCAAGGCCACGCGTCAAGCGGTTTTGAAAAGTTTTTCTTTCTTCCGCTCTACTGCCGGCGGCGCTTGCGGCGGATGCGGTTGATGTGGCGCTCAAAATCGCCGCTGCCGATGAGCTCGGCGAGCACGTACTGCTCGAAAACCGGCACGGTGCAGGAATAAAAGCCCACCTCGCGGCGGAAGCGCTCGGCGAGCGCGGGCGGCAGGACCATGTAGCCCACGCGCATCGACGGCGCGATGGTCTTGGAAAAGGTGTTCATGTAGATGACGGAGCGCTCCGGCTCGAGGGCGAAGAGCGTATCCTCGCTCTTGGTGGACACGCTGAACTCCGAGTCAAAGTCGTCCTCCACGATGTACCCGCCGCGCTCCTGCGCCCAGCGGAGATACTCGCGCCGCTTGCCCGCGCTCGCGGTGACAAGGCTCGGGAAGCTGTGGAACGGCGTGACGTGCAGCACCGTCGCCGATGCGCGGGCCAGTTCGTCCGTGCGGATGCCGTCGCTGCCGAGACGCAGCATCTCGCACGTGACGCCGTGCGCCTGATACACGCGGCGGATCTTGTCGTAGGACGGGTCCTCGAGCGCAAAGACGCGCTCCCGGCCCAAAAGCTGCACGATCAGCCCGTAAAGATACTCCGCGCCCGAGCCGATGACGATCTGCCCCGGCTGGACGCTGATGCCGCGCGAGCGGGATAAGTACGCCGCGATGGCCCCGCGCAGCTCGGCGCAGCCGTTGTTCGGCGACTTGACGAGGATGCTCTCGCCGTACTCGCTGAGCACGCGGCGCATCGTTTTGGCAAGCGACGGGAAGGGAAATTCGTCCTCCACGTCGTGCATCGCGTCCTGGCGGCGCACGGTCTCCGTCTCGGAGACGGGGAAGCAGTCGCGCGCGGTAAAGACCACATAAAAGCCGCTGCGCTCGCGGGATTCAAGATACCCCTCGTCGCACAAAATGGCCAGCGCGTGCTCCACCGTGATGACGCTCACGCCCGTCTCGCCCGCGATGAGCCGCTTGCTGGGCATTTTGCTCCCCAGCGGGTAAACGCCGCCGACGATGTCGCGCCGCAGCTGGTGATAGAGCTGCAGATAGGCGCTCTGCGCGGCGCTTTTGTCGATGTGATAGCGCATTATTCGCCGTCCTGTGCGGGCGCTTCGGCGGATGCCGCTTCGTCCGGAGCTTCCTCCGAAGGCTCGTCCGCTTCGCCCGCCACAGTCTCTTCCGGAGACGCCGTCTCCCCGGTCACTTCCTCCGCGGAAGCGGACGGCGCATCCGCGGCGGGAACGCCCTCGCGCAGCCGGACATAGAGCTTTGAGCCGTCGGCCTTTTTCACCCGGATCTGATAGAAGAGCACCGCCGCGCTCACGAGCACCATCACGAGCGACAGCGCCTGCGACACGCGGATGCGCTCGCCGAAGAGCGTCCAGTTGAAAAGATACAGACTGTCGGTCCGCAGGCCCTCGATCCAGAAGCGGCCGATGCCGTACCAGAGAAAGTAGAAACAGGTGCTCTCGCCGTCGAAGCGGCGGGCGCGGGAAACGATGAAGTAAAGCAGCAGCAAGCCGACAACGTTCCACAGGCTCTCATAAAGGAACGTCGGGTGCACGTCCACATACGTCGTGGACGAGACCCACAGCCGCATCCGCCAGGGAAGGTCCGTCAGGCCGCCGAAGGCCTCGCGGTTCATGAAGTTGCCCCAGCGGCCGATGGCCTGCCCGATGAAAAGGCCCTGCACGCAGCAGTCCGTCAGTGCCCAGAACGAGAGCTTCTTGCAGCGGCTGAAAACATACGCCGTCAAAAAGCCCGCGATCACGCCGCCGTAGATGGCAAGCCCGCCGTCCCAGATGCGGTAGGTCGCGCCCCAGTTGATCGACCCGTCGCTGTTCCGGAACAGGTCGAGGTAGAAGAGCACATAGTAAAGCCGTGCGCCGATGATGGAGACGGGGATGACCCAGAGGATCGTGTCGATCACGTTGTCCTCGGTCAGGCCGTATTTCGGCGCCTGCTTCATGCAGAAGTAAAGCCCCAGCAGCATACCGGCGGCGATGATGATGCCGTACCAGTAAATGCCGTTGCCGATGTCGATGGCCTTGGAGGGCACGGTGAACTGCCAGTCGCCGAAAAGGCCCGGAAAGCTGATGGGTACGTCGGTAAATTTCATGGAAAGATCAGTCCTCTTTTTTCGGTTCGATGATGGAGAGCGCGCGGCGGCTCTCGGTCAGGTTTTCGCGCAGGAAGCGCTCCACGTCCGCCTTCTCGATGCTCTCGTAGGCTTCGGGGAAGCGGAGCGCGTCGAAGCCGCGGAAGTAGCCGTCGGCCAGCGAAACGGCGATATTTTCGAACGAGTTGAGCGCGCGCAGCGTCGCGCCGAAGCTGGCGCGGCGGATCTGCTCGAAAAACGCGGGGTCGATGCCCTCGCGCACAAGGCGCTGCGCCTCGCTGAGGATCGCGTCGCTCACTCTTTCGGGCTGCTCGCTCTCGCCGCCCGCGCACAGCACCGCGACGCCCGGCAGCTGGTCGAAGCCGCCGCCGAAGCTCGCGTTGATGAGTCCCTCGTCATAAAGGCGCTGGAAAAGCGGCGAGGAATCGCCGAGCAGCACGTCGCAGGCCATCTCGCCGATGAGCGACTGGCGCATGAGGTCCTTGTCGTCCGCCGCGCACTTAAAGCCCACAAGGAACTGCGGCAGGGCGACCTCCATCTGCGCGACGGTCTTTTTCTCCGCGGCGGTCTCGTCCTCTTTCTCGCCGTAGCAGCGCTCGATCACCTCGCCGCGCTCACGCGGGAGGACCTCTTTAGCAAGCGCGATGACCTCGTCCGCGTCGATATTGCCCACGACGCACAGCGCCATGTTCGACGGGCAGTAGAAGGCCTTGTGGCAGTCGTAAAGCGTCTGCGCGGTGATCTCCGCAATGCTCTCGACCGTGCCGGCGATGGGCACGCGCGCGGGCGAGGTGCGGTACAGGCAGGCAAGAAGCCTTTCATAGACCTGCCAGTCGGGCGAATCCTCGACCATGCGGATCTCCTGAGAGATGATGCCGCGCTCCTTTTCCACGCTCTCGTCCGTAAAGTAGGGCACGGAGACAAAGGAGAGCAGGATGCGCAGATTTTCTTCAAAATGCTCGGTACAGTCGAAATAGTACCCTGTCAGGGCGTTGGCCGTAAAGGCGTTCGGCTCCGCGCCGTTCTGCGAGAGCTGCTGGAGGGCGTTGCCCTCCTTCGTATCGAACATCTTGTGCTCGAGGTAGTGCGCGATGCCCGCGGGCGTGTCGCATTTCTCGCCGTTTCGGATGAACTGCATGTCCATGCCGCCGTAGCGCGTGGCAAAAAAGGCGTATTTTTTGCGGTGGTGGGGCTTTGGCACGACGAAGAGCTTCAGCCCATTGTCAAGCGTCGCCTCGATGACCGTTTCCCCGATGCGGGGGTAAAGGAGTTCTCGTTTATTCATGGTCCGCCGCCTCCCCTGTGAGGAAATAGACTGTGTCGAGCGTCATGCTCTGCGCCGCTTCGGCGATGCGCTCCCGTGTCACGTCCCGCAGCGCGGCGATGAGCTCCGCCGCCGTCTCGCGGATGCCGGTCGCCGCCTGACCGAGGGCGTTTTCCTCCATGCGCCCGGCGCTGTCGCCGCGCGATTCGAGCGACGCGATCAGGCAGGCCCGCGCGCCCTCGATCTCCCACGGCTCGAATTCGCCGCGCTTCACGCTTTCAAGCTGAGCGAGGATCTCGCGCTTCGCGGTCTCATAGTCTTTACACTCGATGCCCGACGACACCGTGACGATGCCCTTCGAGCGGTGGTACGAGGAGGACGCGTAGTAGCAGAGGGAGAGCTTCTCGCGCACGTTCAGGAAAAGCTTTGAATTGCTGTAGCCGCCGAAGATGAGGTTCGCGAGCATCATCGCGGGCGCATCGGCGCTGGACGCGCGCCAGCCCATCGAGAGCTTGCCCTGCGTCACGTCCATGCGCTCTGTGATCTCGCGCGGCGTCTCCGGCGCGCGCTTTTTCTCCGCCGCGGCGGGCGAAACGACCGCGCCGCGCTGGAGCGGCGCGAGCGCGCGGGACAGCGCGCCCTCCACGCGCGCAAGCTCGGCGCTGCCGCAGTAGAAAAGCTCCAAGTGCGCGGTGGACAAAAGCTCCTGATAATAGCGGAAAAGGGTCTGGTTCGTGATCTTTTCCACGCGCGCGATCGAGCCGAACTTATCCACACCGTAGCGCTCGCCGCGGCACATTTCCTGTAAAAGCCGCAGGTCCGCGTAGTCGCGCTTGTCGTTGATGATGCCGCGGATGGCGTCGATGAGGTTCTGCTTCTCGCTTTCGACATAGTCGTTCATGAAGCGGCCGTTGCGCGTCACGGGGTCGAGCAGCAGCTCGCCCAAAAGGTCGCACATCGGCTCGAGCAGCTTCTCCCCGCCGGGGACAAAGGCCTCGTCGATAAAGCTCGCGGCAAAGCCGATGCACTGGTTCTCGCCCTTTTTGCGCACCGTGCAGCCGACGGACGAGCCGTAGAGCAGGTCGAGCGCCGTGGAGAGCGAGCGCATATCGGGATGCGCCATCGTGCCGCGCCGCAGAACGCTCGGCAGCAGCGCCCCGCCGCTCGCCGTCTCCTCGTCGAGCGGCGTGATGAGCTGCACGCTCAGCGTACCCGTTTTGAATTTTTCCGACTGCACATAGCTGAGGTTCACCTCAGGTGCGATCTCTCGTCTGACCGGTTCCATCACGGATCCCTCCTGTGGTCATTTTTTCAGAATTTGTCTTTAGGATACCACGAAAGCGTGAACAATTCCACTCTTTTCTCCCCCAAAAGAAGGCGCGGGCGCAAAAAGGGTGGAATTTTCTGCCCGCGTGACGTTTTTCTTGCGATTTTTCCTTGACATTTTTGATAAAATCATGTAAACTGATTCATGTTGTAAAGCGTTAAAACTTTACAGTGAATCTCAAACAAGGAGGAACCCCATGAAAAATCAGACCTTTCGTATGACGATGCTCTTCGACTTTTATGGGGAGCTTCTTACCGACCGCCAGAAGGAATTCTACGATCTCTACTATAACGAGGACCTCTCCCTTTCCGAGATCGCCGAGAATTACGGCATCTCCCGCCAGGGCGTGCGCGACGTGATCGTGCGCGCGGAGAACTACATGACCGAGATTGAGGACAAGACGGGGCTCATCAAGCGCTTTATGCAATTAAAGCCCCACGCGGAAAAGATCGCCGACGCGGCCGAGCAGATCAGCCAGATCAACTTCCGCCGGTACGAAGACCGCCAGCTCGAAGAGCTTACCGGCGTGATCCGGGCCGAGGCGGCGGCACTCAAGGAGTAACACATCCATGGCCTTTGAAGGACTCAGCGAAAAACTCAATGCCACATTCAAGCATCTGCGCGGCAAGGGCCGCCTGAGCGAGGAGGACATCAAGCTCGCCATGCGCGAGGTGCGCCTTGCGCTCCTCGAAGCGGACGTGAGCTACAAGGTCGTCAAGGACTTTGTCAAGACCGTGTCCGAGCGTGCCGTCGGCGTCGAGGTGCTCGACAGCCTGACTCCCGCCCAGCAGGTCATCAAGATCGTCAGCGAGGAGCTGACCAATCTGATGGGCGGCGCGAACGCCAAGCTCACCTTTGCCTCCAAGCCGCCGACGGTCATCATGATGGTCGGTCTGCAGGGCGCCGGTAAGACGACGAACGTCGCCAAGCTCGCCGGCTATCTGCGCCGTCAGGGCCGCCGCCCGCTGCTCGCGGCGTGCGACGTGTACCGTCCCGCCGCCATCACGCAGCTGCAGGTCGTCGGCAAGCAGCTGAATATCCCCGTTTTCGAGATGGGGCAGATCGATCCCGTGAAGATCGCGCAGGAAGCCGTTAAGTACGCCGGCGACCACGGCAACGACATCGTCTTCCTCGATACCGCGGGCCGTCTGCACATCGACGAAGCGCTGATGGACGAGCTCAAGCGCGTCAAGGCCGCCGTCAAGCCGACCGAGATTTTGCTCGTCGTCGACGCCATGACCGGTCAGGACGCCGTGAACGCCGCCACCGCCTTCGACGAAGCGCTCGGCATCGACGGCGTCGTGCTCACCAAGCTCGACGGCGACGCCCGCGGCGGCGCGGCGCTTTCCATCCGCGCGGCCACCGGCAAGCCCATCAAGTTCATCGGCACGGGCGAAAAGCTCGACATGATTGAGCCCTTCCACCCCGACCGCATGGCCCAGCGCATCCTCGGCATGGGCGACGTGCTCTCCTTCATCGAGCGCGCCGAGCAGAGCATCGACCAGGAAAAGGCGAAAAAGCTCGAGGAAAAGCTCAAGAAAAACCGCTTCACCCTGTCCGATTACTATGACCAGCTCATGCAGCTCAAGAACATGGGCAGTCTCGAGCAGCTCGCGGGCATGATGCCCGGCCAGCTCGGCAAGCAGATGGCCAATGCCGAGATCGACCCGAAGATGATGGCCCACACCGAGGCGATCATCCTCTCGATGACGCCCTACGAGCGTGAGAATCCCGCCGTGCTCGGCGCGAGCCGCAAAAAGCGCATCGCCGCCGGCTGTGGACTCGAGGTCGTGGACGTCAACCGCCTGCTCAAGCAGTTCGAGATGATGCAGGATATGATCAAGCAGATGAACCGCGGCGGCAGGATGCCCGGAATGGGTGGCCGCATGCGCGGCTTCGGGCGCAAGAAGCGCTTTAAATAAGTTGATCGAGTGCGATCGCATTTCATCATAAATATTAAAACACATATTATTTTTGGAGGTATTCACCATGGTTAAAATTCGTCTGCGCAGAATGGGCGCCAAGAAGGCTCCCTTCTATCGTGTTGTTGTCGCTGATTCCCGCTATCCCCGCGACGGCCGCTTCATCGAAGAGATCGGCACCTACAATCCCTGCGTCTCCCCCGCCGAGATCAAGATCGACGCTGAGCGCGCTCAGGAGTGGATCAAGACCGGCGCTCAGCCCACCGACACGGTTCGTGCGCTGCTGAAGAAAGTCAACGCGCTGTAAGACCCGGGGTGCAAGAAATGAAAGACTTGCTGCTCTACATCGCCCGCAGCCTTGTTGAGCATCCCGATGACGTCACCGTCACGGAGAAGCAGGGCGCGGACGAGCTTACGTTGGAGCTGCGCGTCGCACCTGACGATATGGGCAAGGTCATCGGCCGTCAGGGCCGCATTGCCAAGGAGATCCGCACGGTCGTCCGTTCCTATGCTCAGCGCACCGGCGTAAAGGTGTCTGTCGACATCGTAGACTGAACTGCAAAAACGTTCCCGAGAAGCTCTCGGGAACGTTTTTTATTCTTGCCATCCCCCGCTGATTCCGCTATACTGGGTGGATAGAACAAAACAAAGGAGCATGACAATGGGTCTCTTTTCCAAAAAGAGCGCGCCGCAGCCGAGCGCGCGCCCGGAATATATCGAAGTCGGCCAGATTGTGAACACGCACGGCGTGCGCGGCGAGGTCAAGGTACAGCCCTGGGACGTGAGCCCAGAGCTTCTGTGCGGGTTCAAAACGTTCTACATGGACGGTGCGCCCTTCCGCCCGACGAGCAAGCGCGTGCAGGGCGACATGGTGCTCATGAAGCTGCCCGAGGTCGACGACATGGATGCTGCCGCCGCGCTCAAGCGCAAGGTGCTCTCCATTCGCCGCAACGATGTCCAGCTCAAGCCCGGCGAGCACTTCGACGCCGAGATCATCGGCATGAACGTCTATAACTACTTCCCCCACACGTATATCGGCACGGTGGTGGACGTGCTCTCCTACCCCGCCCACAAGCTCTACAAGGTCAAGGGCGAGGAGAAGACCTATCTCATCCCCGCGGTGAAGGATATCTTCATCACGGACATCGACGAGGAAGCGCGTGAGATCAGCGTGCACATGATCGAGGGGTTAGAGACCGATGAGGATTGATATTTTAACGCTCTTCCCTGCCTCGATCGACGCGATGATGAACGTCAGCATCCTCGGTCGCGCGCAGGAGCGCGGCTACATCACCATTAAGACGCACCAGATCCGCGAGTACACGACCAACAAGCAGATGCAGGTGGACGACTACCCCTACGGCGGCGGACGCGGCGCGGTGATGCAGGCGGACCCCCTGTACCGCTGCTGGGCGCATGTGTGCGAGGAAGCGGGCAGCCGCGGGCATACGATCTACCTCTCCCCCTGCGGGCGCACGTTCACGCAGAGCGTGGCGCGCGAGCTGAAGGACAGCTATGACCATCTGATCCTCGTCTGCGGCCATTACGAGGGCATCGACCAGCGCTTTATCGACGAGTGCGTGGACGAAGAGCTCTCGATGGGCGACTTCGTCGTCACCGGCGGTGAGATCCCCGCCATGGCGGTGACGGACGCCATCTGCCGCATGGTCCCCGGCGTGCTGCCGGAGGAGGAATGCTTCACCGAGGAATCGCACTGGGCGGGACTTTTGGAGTATCCGCAGTATTCCCGCCCGGACGAGTGGCACGGCCGCCGCGTGCCGGATGTGCTGCTCTCCGGCCACCACGAGAATGTGGCCAAATGGCGCAGGAAGGAGAGCTACAAGCGCACGATGCTGCGCCGCCCCGACATGTGGGAAAAGTTCGACACGAGCCAGATCAAAACGAAGAGCGAGAAAAAAGTCCTCGCCGAAGCCAAAGCCGAGGTGGAAGCCCTCCGCTCCGCGAAGTCGGAAGGGGCCGCGCAGCCGGCTGACGAGCAAAAGGAATAAAAAAATCGGAACGGCAAAAACCGTTCCGATTTTTTATGTACTTAAAAAGTCTCACGCGATGCGCTTCGCGCCGACGTAGCGGGAAGCATAATAGCTCGCGGACAGGCTGTCGATCGTCACCTTGCCGACGCTGTAGCGCGCGTGGATGATTTGACCGTTGCCGATGTAGATGCCCACATGGCCGATGGCGTGGGACGAATCCGAGAAGAACACCAGATCGCCGGGCTGGAGGTCGGACTTGGCGACGGCGTAGCCGCAGTTCTTATACTGGGCGGTCGCCGAATGGGGCAGCGAGTAGCCGAGCTTGGCATAGAGATACATCGTAAAGCCCGAGCAGTCGAAGCCGTTGGGGGACGAGCCGCCGGAGCGGTAGCGCGTGCCGAGGAACGGCATCGCCATGGAGACGATGTTGGCGCCCACCGTACCGTCAAGGTCGGCAGGATCGCGCAGATAGTCACCGAGCAGCCAGCCGGTCGTTGAGCCGAACGTGATCTGATACCAGCCGTTCGATTCGCCGATGACCGTGACCTGCTTGCCGCTGACGACCTGCGTGATCTTGTCGTAGTTGGTGCCGGGACCGGTGCGCACGTTGATCGTGCCGCCCGTGACGACCATGGTCACGGTCTCCGTCTCGGTGGTGTTCTCCTGTGCGTCAGCCTTTTCCTCGAGCGCCGCCTGCATCTCGTCGAGCTTGGCGAGCTCCTCTTCGTTTGCGTTTTCGGCCTGGACGCTCTCCGCCAGCACCGTCACGCGGTCCACAAGATTGCGGATGGAACCGTTATCCGCGGCGCGCGCCGTGGAAAGCGGCGCCAGCAGGCTGACCGACAGCGCGCCGGAAAGCAGCAGGGACAGTAATCTTGAATGGTTTCTCATCGTGTGGGGTCATCCTTTCGTGAAAAAATCAGGTGTTTCGCGCGGCGGTCACATCTTGCCGCTCAGCGCGCGCTCGAGCCAGATGGAGGCGAATTCCATTGCCTCGCCGAGGCTACCCTTCTCCGTGGAGCGCACCACGCGGTCGCGCGAGCGAAGGGTCGCGTCCGTCAGCTGTAACTGGATGGAGACACGCTTGGCAAGCGTGATGTCCTTGAGCGGCGCGGTGTCGAGCACCTGCATCATAACGATATATTTATCCGCCATCGAGCCGTAGTAGATCAGATTGTCCACCCGGCGCAGCGGGTGACCGCGGTAAACGAGGCCTTCCGTAGCTTCTGCCATATGACTCACTCCTAACTCTGTAACCGATTTGTAACTTTGTAACCGTTTTGTAACCTTTTGCAGTATAGCATTTTCTCTCCCCCTTGTCAACCGACGCGGGGCAAAAAATGCAGCAGACCCCCGGAGACCTTTTTTCGGTCCCCGGGGGTCAGTCAAAAATTCACTTGTTTCCGTTTATTTGCCCAGATAGCTGCGCACGAGCGTCTGCAGCAGCTCGTCGCGGTCCAGCTTGCGGATCAGCGTGCGGGCGTTGTTGTGGTTGGTGATATAGGTAGGATCCTCCGACAGGATGTAGCCGACGATCTGGTTGATGGGGTTGTAGCCCTTATCCTCCAGGGCGGCGTAAACGGTCGTCAGGATATGGCGGATCTCCGCGTCCTTTTCCTGCGCCACGTTAAACTTGCGGGTAAATTCATCCATGAGAATGGTCCCTCCTTCCGATTTCCGGTGCACTCAGTATAGCAACGTGTTTTTGAAAAGTAAAGGGAACGCCGCCAACTGTAACAGAAACGTAATCTTTTCTTAATAATCTCTCAGCGGAGCACCGCGTTGTGGTCCGCCTTGAGGGCCGCGAGGATGGACTGCACGTCCTCGTCCGCCTCTTCGCCGGTCAGGCTGCGGTCGTCCGCGCGCAGCACAAGGCTGAACGCGACGCTCTTCTTGCCGATGGCCACGCCGGGGCCGCGGTAAATGTCGAAGAGCGAGACCTCCTTCAAAAGGCCCTTCGCGCCGCGGCGGATGCTCTCCTCGAGCGCGCCGACGGTGACGGCTTCGTCGCACACGACCGCAATGTCGCGCGTGACGGCCGGGAACTTCGGCAGCGGCTGATAGACGGGGATGCCGCCGCGCATCTCATACATCGCGTCAAAGCTCAGCTCGGCGGTGTAAACTTCGGTATCGACGCCGTAGTTCGCCGCGACGAGCGGGTGGATCTGGCCGAACACGCCGAGGAGCTTCTCGCCCGCGTACACCTTCGCGCAGCGGCCGGGATGGTAGGAATCGTTGTCCGTGCAGGCTTCGAACTTCACATCCGTGATGCGCAGCTCGCGCAGCAGCGTCTCGATGCCGCCCTTGAAGGAGAAGAAGTCCACGCCGTCGCCGTAGGCGCCGAGGGAGAGGTACTTCGGCTCGTCGGCAAGGCCGTCCTCGCGCGGCAGGTAGATCTTGCCGAGCTCGTAAAGGCGCGCCGCCTTATTGCGGTAGCTGTAGTTGCGCGCGACGATCTCGAGCATGCTCGGCAGGATGGTCGTGCGCATGATGGAGGTATCCTCGCCCAGGGGGTTGAGGATCTTCAGGCTCCGGCGCAGTGAGGAATCCTTCGGCATGCGGATCTTATCATAGTAGGTGGGGCTGATGAAGGAATAGGTGATGATCTCATCGTAGCCCAGCGCGCGCACCGCGCCGCCGATGGCGCGGTCGAAGCGCTGCTGCTCGGAAAATCCACCGCGCGTCGTTTCGCCGCGCATGAGCGTGCAGGGGATCTTATTGTAGCCGTAGAAGCGGGCGACCTCCTCGGCAATGTCGCTGTAGTGCTCGACGTCGCCGCGCCAGGAGGGCACGTAGATATCGTCTCCGTTTAAGATAAAGCCGAGGGAGACGAGGATCTCGCGCATCACGTCCTCGCTGAGCTCCGTGCCGAGCAGGGCGTTGATCTTGTCGGGCTCGAGCTTGACGACCGTGGGGGCCTTTTCCTTCGCGACCACGTCCATCACGCCGTCCACGACCTCGCCGCAGCCGAGCAGCTCCACAAGCTCGCAGGCGCGCTCGACAGCCTTGATGGTGTTCATCATGTCAAGGCCTTTTTCATAGCGGGAGGAAGCGTCGGTGCGCATGCCGAGGGCGCTTGCCGTGCGGCGCACGGAAACGCCGTTGAAGTTGGCGGATTCGAAGAGCACCATCGCCGTATCGCCGACGATCTCGCTGTTCGCGCCGCCCATAACGCCCGCGACGCACACGGGCTTGTGCTCGTCGCAGATGCAGAGCATGCTCGGCGTGAGCTTGCGCGCGTTGCCGTCGAGCGTCTGGATGGTCTCGCCCTCGCGCGCGGTGCGCACGATGATGTGGCCGCCTTCGACGCAGCTGAAGTCAAAGGCGTGCATCGGCTGGCCGTATTCGAGCATCACATAGTTCGTGATATCGACGATGTTGTTGATGGGGCGCACGCCGCTGTTGCGCAATCTCTCGCGCATCCAGCGCGGAGACGGAGCGATCTTGACGTTTTTCACCATGCGCGCGGTGTAGCGCGGGCAGAGGTCGCCGTCCTCAATGTCGATGTCGACAAGGTCGGCGATGCTGCCGCCGCAGCCGTGCGGCTCGGGCTCGTGCAGCTTTAGGGGGCGCTTGAACGTCGCGCTCGCCTCGCGCGCAAGGCCGATGACGGACAGGCAGTCGGGGCGGTTGGGCGTGATCTCGAACTCGACAATGGAATCGTCGAAGCCGAGGACGTGCGCCATGCTGAGGCCCGGCTCGGCGTCCTCCTCCTGCAGGATGAAGATGCCGTCGTCGATGCAGTGGGGGAACTCCTTCTGCTCGGCGTGCAGGTCCTCGAGCGTGCAGATGGTATCGCTCTTGGTGTTGTAGGCCACAAGGTCGCCCTCGTGGAGGTTCGAGCAGCGCGTGTCGGGCACGGCGGTCGCGCCGCCGAGGTCCAGACAGGTGTGGAACGTGCCGCCGCCCTGCGGCGCGCACTCGAGCACCTTCGCCGCGACGACGGGGCCGTAGATCTTGTCGCCGGGCTTGATGTCGGCGGGGATGGAGGGCTTATTCTTGTCGATGGGGTGATAGTCGTTCAGGATGGCCGCGGGCGTGATAACGGCATAGGGGAAGTCGTGCTCCGCCGTCATGCCGAGCTCCTTGAGCGAGCAGAGCATGCCGTCGGACTCGACGCCGCGCAGCTCGCCCTTCTCGATCCTCACGCCGTTCGGCAGCAGCGCGCCGGAAAGCGCCGCGGGCACATAGTCGCCTAAGTGAACGTTCCACGCGCCCGTGACGATCTGCACGGGCTCGGCCTGGCCGACGTCGATCTTGAGCACCCACATGTGGTCGGAATTCTCGTGGCGCTTCATCTCGAGCACCTTGCCCACGACCACGTTTTTGATCTTTTCGTCCGGACGCTCGATCGTCTCGACCTTCGAGCCGGAGAGCGTCATATCGTCGTTGAACTGCTTGTCGGTGATATCCTTGAGGTCAACGAACTCGTTGAGCCAATTTCTGCTTAAAATCATTCTTTCAGCCCTCCCTATTAAAACTGCTCGAGGAAGCGAACGTCGTTCTCGAAGATCAGGCGCAGGTCGCTGATCTTGAAGTGGCCGAGCGCCAGACGCTCAAGGCCCATGCCGAACGCCCAGCCGGAATAGACCGTGGAGTCGATGCCGCAGCCCTCGAGGACCTTCGGGTGGATCATGCCGGCGCCGAGCACCTCGATCCAGCCCTCGCCCTTGCAGGTGGGGCAGCCTGCGCCGTGGCACTTGTGGCACTGAATGTCCATTTCGCAGCTCGGCTCGGTGAACGGGAAGTGATGGGGGCGGAAGCGCGTGACCGTGTGCTCGCCGTAGAGCTGGCGCACGACCTCGTTGAGCGTGCCCTTGAGGTCCGCCATCGTGATGCCCTTGTCGATGGCCATGCCCTCGATCTGGTGAAACATCGGCGAATGCGTGGCGTCCACCTCGTCCTTGCGGTACACGCGGCCGGGGGCGAGGATGCGGATGGGCAGCTCGCGCGTTTCCATCGCGTGAATCTGCATGGGAGAGGTCTGCGTGCGCAGGAGGATGGAGCTGTCCTCGGTGAAGTAGAACGTGTCGCTCCACTCGCGGGCGGGATGGCCCTCCTCGACATTGAGCTTGGTGAAGTTGTACTCGGCCAGCTCTACCTCGCGGTCCTCGAGAATTTCAAAGCCCATGCCGACGAAGATGTCCTTGATCTCGTCGAGCACCTGATACATCGGGTGCTTCACGCCGATCTTTTCCTGCTTGCCGGGGATGGTCACGTCCACGGCCTCGGACTTGAGCTTGAGCTCCATGGCCTTGTCGGCGAGCTCTTTCGTCTTTTCCTCGATGTCCGCTTCAAGCTTGGCGCGCACGTCGTTGGCGAGCTGCCCGATCACGGGGCGCTCTTCGGCGCTGAGCTTGCCCATCTGCTTCAAAACGGCGGTCAGCTCCCCCTTTTTGCCAAGGTAGCGGACGCGCAGTGCTTCGAGGTCCTCCGCCTTGCCGGCGCCGGAGATCGCATCGAGCGCCGCCTTGCGGATCGCTTCCAGTTGTTGTTTCATATCATTTCTCCTTTTCAGGTAAAAATTTGCAGGATTTCAAAAATCGGCGGCAGGGGCAAAAAAAATAGTCTTTCCTCCCGACACTCTCGGGACGAAAGACTTTCTTCCGCGGTACCACCCTGATTCGCGCCCAAAGGCGCGCGCTCGTTGCCCGTAACGGGGGCTGACCGGCCGCGCATTTCCTCGCGGCTGCTCGGGGGCGAACCAAGCGACATCCCGCAGACCGGCTCCCAGCCGCCGACCGGTCCTCTCTTGACGGAACAAGCTCGCTATTTTCCCTTTCACAGCATTTTCTGCTCTGCTTTTGTCTGAATTACACTTATACCATAGAAAAAAGGAAGTTGCAAGGGGAATTTTCCGGTGTTACAATGAAAAATGCAAAAAACAGCAAGGAGAGAAACCAAATGTCCGCTTTTATGAGCCTGAATCTTGACGTTCTGCGCGCGCTCGCCGCGTTGCGCGCGCCGCTGCTCGACAGCGCGATGGCGCTCATCACGCACTTTGGCGAGGAGCTCGTCTTTATGGTCGTGGCGCTTGCGATGTACTGGTGCATCGACAAGCGCCGGGGCAGCTATCTTCTGCTCGTCGGCTTTGCCGGGACCATCCTCAACCAGGCGCTCAAGATCACCTTCCGCATCCCGCGGCCCTGGGTGCTGGACCCGGACTTTCAGATCGTGGAGGCCGCCCGCGCGCAGGCGACGGGCTTCTCCTTCCCCAGCGGCCACACACAGAACGCCGTCGGCACCTTCGGCGGCATCGCGCGCACGTCGAAGCGCCGCTGGGTACGAGTCGTTTCCGTCGTGCTCGCCGTGCTCATCGCGTTCTCGCGGCTGTATCTCGGCGTGCACACGCCGCTCGACGTGGGCGTATCGGTGCTGATCGCCATCGTGCTCGTGTTCGCGCTGTATCCGGTGCTCGAGCGCTCCCGCCGCGACGGCGGCGCGATGCTCCGCGTGTGGCGCTGGATGCTGCTCCCCGCGCTGGCGTTCCTCCTTTATGCGTGCTTTGTGCGCGGCGGCGCGTCCGGCGATCTGACGAATTTCGACGCCGCCGTCAAAAACGCCGCCTGCATGCTCGGCGGCACGCTGGGGCTGATCCTCTCCCTCTACGCCGACGAGCGCCGCATCCGTTTTGAGACGCGGGCCGTCTGGTGGGCACAGGTCCTGAAGCTCACGCTCGGCCTTGCGCTGGTCGTTCTGGTCCGCAGTGCGCTCAAAGCGCCGCTCTACGCGCTGCTCGGGCAGGGGAGCTTCCTTGCCGACGGCATCCGGTACTTTCTCATGGTCGTCGCCGCCGGGACGCTCTGGCCGCTGACGTTCCGCTTCTTCTCCTCGCTCGGGCACGGTACGCGGCGCGGATAAATCTTTACAACGGCCGGAATCGTGGTATAATATGAATGTTTGCTTAGGAAACACCGTGGCCGCTTCGCGGCCGGATCAGGAGGAACATCATGGACGAAAGAAAACGTCTTTATAAATCCCGCAACAACAAGATGATCTGCGGCGTGTGCGCGGGCATCGCCGACTATTTCAACATCGACCCGACGATCGTGCGCGTGCTCTGGGCCGTGCTGGCGCTGGCCGCGGGCAGCGGCATCCTCGCCTATATCCTCTGCGCGATCATCATGCCCGAGGGCGACACCTCGGTGTAAACGCGCTTGACAAGCGGCGCAAAAACGGTATACTAATTCCTGTTTGCCGCTCAAGCGGGCAAAATTCAGAACAAAAAGAGTATAAACGCGAAGGGAGCTTCCTTTTTATGGCGACTTATTCGATGCATGTCGCGGGTCTTGACCGCGACCTTCCCATCTGCAAGGTGACGGACGATCTTCATATCGGCGCGTTCATCATGTTCGGCGACGCGGAGCTGACCGTGCGCTGCGCGGAGGAGCTGCTCAAGCTCGCCGCCAGCATTGACTACGACTACCTCTTCACCGCCGAGGCCAAGTCCATCCCCCTCATTCACGAGATGGCGCGCCAGAGCGGCGCGAAGAAGTACTTCATCGCGCGCAAGGGCCCCAAGGTCTATATGCCCGATCCCCTCTCCGTCGAGGATAAGTCCATCACCACCGTCGCCCAGCAGAAGCTCTACCTCGGCGCGGATGACGCGGCGATCATCCGCGGCAAGAAGATCCTGCTCGTCGACGACGTCATCTCCACGGGCGGCTCGCTCAAGGCGATGGAGGCACTCGTCGAAAAGGCGGGCGGCACGGTCGCCGGACGCATGGCCGTGCTTGCCGAGGGCGGCGCGGCCGACCGCAAGGACATCCTGTTCCTTGAAAAGCTGCCGGTCTTCAACGCCGACGGCAGCGTGAAGTAAATATTTTATCCACAAAAAAGGGACGGCTTCGGTCGTCCCCTTTTTATTCTCCCTGCTCTCAATTTTCGTTAGTTTGACTAAAAAACTTTCAGCTTTTTCTGCTGGACAAGTGCAGGAGAACGTAGTATCCTATAAAAAATATCCGAGGAAGGCTGCAAAAGAGCCGCGCAAACTGGTCAAACACAACAAAATAAGGAGGAACACGCATGGCATACCGGGAAAGCTACGCAGGCAAGATCAACCGCAAGCTGAACAAGAAGCTCCACGTCGTCGAGGTGGCGTCGGGCCGGCAGAAGGCCGACCTCGTGCTCAAAAACGCGACGTATGTAAACGTATTCTGCAACGAGCTGAGCCATGGCGACATCGCCGTGGCCGAGGGCCTGATCGCCGGCATGGGCGAGCACTACGAGGGCGAAGTGGAGATCGACATGAGCGGCAAGCTCGTGCTGCCCGGCTTTGTCGATGCGCACATCCACCTTGAGAGCGCGCTCGTCTCGCCCAAGGAGTTCGCGAACGCCGTCGTCCCGCACGGCACGACCACCGTCATCACCGACCCGCACGAGATCGCGAACGTCATGGGGACCGACGGCATCGAGTACATGCTCCAGGCGACCGAGGACCTGCCCGTGGACGTGCGCTTCATGCTCCCTTCCTGCGTGCCCGCAACGCCGCTCGACGAATCCGGCGCAGTGCTCGACTACCGCGCGATCGACTCGTTCTACGAGCACAACCGCGTCGAGGGTCTGGCCGAAATGATGAACTATGTCGGCGTCGCGAACGCCGACGAGCAGGTGCTCGAAAAGATCGTCGCCGCGCAGGCGCACCACAAAAAAATCGACGGCCACGCCCCCGGCCTTTCGGGCAACGACCTGAACGCCTACATCGCCGCCGGCGTCTATTCCGACCACGAGTGCAGCACCGTGGAGGATGCCATCGCCAAGCTCGAGCGCGGACAGTACATCATGATCCGTGAGGGCACGGCCGCGCGCAACCTCGACGCGCTGCTCCCGCTGCTCACACCGCAGTATTACACCTACTGCATGTTCTGCACGGACGACAAGCACCCGAACGATCTTCTCGAAAAGGGCCACATCGACTACATCGTGCGCCGTGCCATCAAAGCGGGCGTCGACCCGATCATCGCCGTCAAATGCGCGAGCCACCACGCCGCGCGCTACTTCCTGCTCAACAACCGCGGCGCGATCGCACCGGGCTTTCTTGCGGACTTTGTCGTGATCGACAATTTCGACGACTTCAACATCCTTGAGGTCTACAAGAAGGGCAAGCTGATGTTCGACGGCAAGACCGTCACGCCGTTTGAAGCGCCCGAGATCGATCCGCACCTCGTCAAGCGCTCGCACGAGACGTTCCACGTTGCGCACCTTGAGGCCACGGACTTTATCGAGTCCCGCCCGCGCGCGGTGCTCGGCATGGTGCCCGGCGAGATCGTCACGACCGATGCGGGCTACGCCGAAAAGATCAGCGTTGAGGACGACATCTTGAAAATTGCCGTCATCGAGCGCCACAAGAACACGCACCACATCGGCATCGGCTACATCAAGGGCTACGGCCTCAAGTCCGGCGCGGTGGCGACATCCATCTCGCACGACAGCCACAACATCATCGTCGTCGGCGCGAACGAGGAGGACATGGCCGCGGCGGTCAACCGCGTGGTCGAGCTCGGCGGCGGCATTGTCGTGATGGACGGCGGAAAGGTCCTCGGCGAGGTCCAGCTCCAGATCGCGGGTATCATGAGCGAAGCGCCGCTCGTCGAGGTCAACGAAGCGCTCGAGAACGCCAAGGAGCAGGCCTTTGCCCTCGGTGTTTCGCGCGGGGTCGATCCGTTCATGACGCTCTCGTTCATGGCGCTGACCGTCATCCCCACGCTGCGTCTTACGACGCGCGGCGTGTTCGACGTCATCCACCAGCGCTACGTGTAACTGCAAAGGGGCTCCGGCACGCCGGGGCCCCTCTTCTCTTTCCGGCGCGCAAAACTTTTTCTTGCAAATAAGCGCTCTTTCGCATATAATATCTGTTGTTCTATTTCCCCCGCCGGTGTGATGGAATTGGTAGACGTAGCGGACTCAAAATCCGCCGCTGGCGACAGCGTACCGGTTCGAGTCCGGTCACCGGCACCAAAAAAGGAACGGCTTGCTTTGCAAGCCGTTCCTTTTTCTTATTTTCATTTTAGTGTCTTCCGCCGAAGCCGCCCCCGCGGCCGCCGCCGCCAAAGCCGCCGCTCCGGCCACCGCCGAAACCGCCGCCGCGGCTGCCGCCAAAGCCACCGCTTCCGCCGCTGCCGAAGCCGCCGCCGCGGCCGCCGCCAAAGCCGCCGAAGCTTCCGCCGCTGCCAAATCCGCCGCCGCGGCCCGTGCTGCCGAAGCCCCCGAAGGAATTACCTGAGCCGGAGGGCCGTCTCGGCGGCTGGGGCGGGCGGCGATTGCCGCCGGAGGTCCCGCCGCTGTGCGGGGGACGGGAGCCGCCCTGCGGGGGTCTGGGACCGCCCTGCGGAGGACGGGGCCCGCCGCTTCTCGGCGGGCGTGGGCCGCGCGGGGGCCTGCGGCCCCAGAAGATCGGATGATACATCACCGTCGGCACGCCCATGCCGGGCATCATGTAGCGGCGGCGATATCGGTTATAGCGCAGCTTGTCGAGCCAGATCCAGATGAGGAAGAGAACGACGAGCAGCAGCACGAACGACATCGCCGTGCCCGCGTCGTTCTGCGCGGTCTCGCTCTTCTGGTACTGGCGGCTCAGCTCCACGTGCAGCTGGGCGCAGAGCTCCTGCACCGCCGCGTCGTAGTCGCCCTTCTGCACGCCGCCTGCCACACAGGAATCGACAAAGCTCTGCGAAAGGCTGTTTAAAAGATCATAAAAGTCGCCGCTCGCGACCAAGTAATAGTCCTGCTGCTGTTTGGCGATGAGCAGGATGGCGTCGTTCGTGCCGAGCTGCATGGTTTCGGCGTAGTCATACGCCGTATCTTCAAGATCGTCCGCCGACTGGACCGTCACGACGGCCATGATGCTGCCGAACATCTTGTCCCAGTTGGCGTTGTAAAGGCTCACGGCTTCCTCGGTCTTGCCCGAGAGCAGGTCCGCATTATCCTGCACGTACTGCTCGAACGCCGCCGTGGAAAGCGAGGTGTCGAGCTTTTCTCCGCCTTCCGGCGTAGAGACAACGGGCGCTTTGTGCAGCCCCCACGCGCTCGAAGCGATAATCGCCAGCACGAGCACCGCGATGGCGACGCCGCGTTTCTGAAAGAATTTCATATGCTTCTCCTATCCGGAGCGTCTCAGCTTCTCAGCTCCATGAGCTTCTGCTTCAGCTCGCCTTCGATGCGGCCGAGCTCGACCTCCGCTTCCTTGCGCTTCTGCGCGCCCTCGCGCTGGATGTTCACGACCTCGTCGAGCGTGGAGACGAGCTGCTCGTTCGTGTGCTGCAGCGTCTCGATATCGACGATGCTGCGCTCGGCTTCCTTTGCCGTGGCGATGGTGCCCATCTTGAGCATGTCGGCGTTCTTTTTGAGAAGCTCGTTCGTCGTCTGCGCCACCGCGCTCTGTGCGGCCGTGGCCTGACGGCTGTGCTCCATGCCGAGCGCGAGCACCATCTGGCTCTTCCAGAGGGGGATGGTGTTGACGAGCGAGGACTGGATCTTTTCGACCATCAGCGTGTCGTTATTCTGTAAAAGGCGCGTCTGCGGGCCCATCTGGAGCGACACCATGCGCGTCAGCTCGAGATCGTGCAGCTTCTTTTCAAAGCGCTCGCACTTCTGCACGTAGTCGTTGTAGGCCTGCGCGTCTTCGGCAAGGCCGCTCGCTTCCGCCTTTTTGCGCAGCTCCTCGAGCTCGCCGGAGCGGACCTCGGCCAGGCGCTTCTTGCCCGCGATGATATACATCGTGAGCTCCTTGTAGTATTTGAGATTCAGCTCATACATCTGGTCGAGCATCGCGATGTCCTTCATCAGCGCGACCTGATGCTTTTCCAGCTCGCTGACGATACGGTTCACGCTCGTCTCGGCCTTGCCGTACTGCGCGCGCATCAGCTCGAGCTTATCCTTCTGCTTGTGGAACAGGCCTGCGAAGCCCTTCTTCTCCTCCTGACCGAAGCCCTTGACCTCGACGACGAGGTTCGAGAGCGTCTCGCCCACCTCGCCCAGGTCCTTGTTGCGCACGGAGGACAGTGCATTTTCCGAGAATGTCGCCACGCTCTTCTGCGCGGCCACGCCATAGTTGAGCACAAGGTTCGTATCCGTAATGTCGATCTTTTTCACAAACTCGTCAACGGCTTTCTTCTCCTGCTCGGTGAGCATGCTCTCATCGACCTTGACAGGCTCGACTTCCTTTTTCTCCGCCTCGGGCGCCGTGGGCGCTTCGGGCGTGAGCGTCAGCTCAGGGACGGCCTCCTGCGCCGCTTCGGTGGGGTTCAGGGTCAGCTCGGGCATCATGTTGTCGCTCATATCATTTCTCCTCCGTATTTTGGCTTTGAGTTTGTTCTTTTTCGTGCTTTTTGATGCGCTGGATGCGGCGCAGGCACAGCAGCGTGGCCAACGCCCAAATCAGCGCGGAATAGTAAAGCGTATCCCTGTGCAGACGCAGCGCGCCGATGATGCTTGCCACACACATGATGGCAAAGATTGCACAGAAGATCGGGTCGAGCCACACGCCCTTGAGGCGCTTCATGATCCATGCGTTCACCTTGGCGTTGAACGCCATCACTTTCTTTCGCATCGCTTACTCCTTTACAGCTCGAGCTTGATGTCGTCCTGCGAGGCCGTAGCCGTGCCGGACTCGGCATGCAGCTCGCCAGTATCCTCGCTCAGGCCCTCGCGCTTCATCATGTTTTCAAGCACCGTGATATCGGTGGAAATATCCATTGCCTCGCTGCCGAAGAGCATATCGAGCTGCTTTTCAAAGGCGGCGACGATGGTGCTCATCATGCTCTCCACGCGCTGCATGGTGCTGCCGATGTTGCCGCCGTCGATGCCCTGCGCGCCCATGCGGTCATAGGCGTTCAGGAGCTTGAGCGTGGTGGGCAGGTAGTAGTCCATGAACTTGCGGATCTGCGGCAGCTTCGACGGGTCGGATTTGACCTGCGCGAAAATTTTCGCGCTCAGGTCCTCGAGCCGGTCGATGTCGGCGGAGATCTTCTCATCCTTGATGGACGTGTTGAGCCGCTTCATCTCGGAGATGGCGAGATTGCCGTCCTTGATCATCTTGTCGAGCTCGGGGTTCCCGGTGCTCTCCTCTTTTTTCGGCGGGTCGGGAACTGTGACCTCCACCGTGCCGCACACGGCGTTCATGATGAAGAACACCACCCCCGACACGACCGCCACAAAGAGGAAATGCGGTACGCGGTAGAGCGGGAACAGCAGCGCATAAATGACCCATGTTCCCGCCGCGGCGTAATAGGGTACGGTGGATCTGCGTTTGACAGTTGCCAAGACGATCCCCTCCTGTTTTCATAAATATTTTGACTGATATATGATATCACATCGCATCAGCGCGGTCAAGCAAAGCAAGCGCTTGAAACATTGCAATATCGCACTTTTTACAAAAGAAGGCGGCGTCCGGTCCAGGACGCCGCCTTCTTGCAAAATACTGCGTTTTTCTTATTCGTTTCGGATGGCTTCGAGCGCCGAGATCTTGACCGCCTTGTTCGCGGGCTGATAGCCGGACACCAGTCCGACCAGCACCGAGAACACCAGCGCGAAAATCACAAGCTCCGGCTTGATGACGGACGTGCGCACCACGCCTTCGCCGCCGATGAGCGCCTGCTTGATAAGCTCCCACGTGACGCCCCCGCCGCCGAACGCGCCGAACGAGAACAGATTGATGATGACGGATATGATGAAGCTGAAAATAAGCCCCAAAATGCCGCCGAGAAGGCCGATGCTGCCCGCCTCCATGAGGAACATCGCGCGGATATCGCGCACATAGCAGCCGAGCGCCTTCATAATGCCGATCTCCTTCGTGCGCTCGGAGATGGACATGATCATCGTGTTCGTGATGCCGATGGCCGCGACCAGAAGCGAGATCGCACCGAGGCCGCCGAGCATCAGCTCGATCTGGCGGGTCTGCTTGTTGAGCTCATCGCGCATGCTCTGCATAGAATACGTACTGTAGCCCAAGTCCTTGATGGACTGCTCCACATCCGACACGGCGTCGAGGCTCTCAGCCTTGACGTTGATGCTTGAATACTCGAACTTCGTGTCGGTCTTGCCGGTCAGGTCCTGAATAAGAGCTTTGAGCGCATTGATGTCCATCATCACGCCGTCGCTCGTCTCGTAGCCCTTGCCCCGATCTTCCTTCATCACACCGACGACCTTGAGCTCGACCTCATAGGGGGTAGGTTCGGTGCCCGTACCGTCGTCATACGGTGTGAGTACCATGGTGATGCTCGTCTTGAGCGGGTCAAAAAACGGGTCGGGGACCTTTTCCGTGTCGATATTGCCGTTTTCGTCCCAGATATATCGGTCGACATAATTTCTGCCATCCGGCATCAGCGTATCGAAGAAGTTATAGGCAAAATACTGGCCCACGACCACCTCGTCGCTGCTCTCCGGATACCGCCCGTCCATCAGCTCAAAGCCCATGTCCTCAAGGGCGCTCGAGTCAATGCCGGCAAAATCGACCCAGTTGGCCGTGTAGCGGCCGTTGACGCCAGCCTTGAAGCTTACATTATATCCGTCGAGACTTGCCTTGGGCATGACGGCCTGCACACCCGCGATCTCGTGGAAGCTCTCGACCGCCTTGTCGTCAAGCTTGCTCTCCGTCTGCGTGCCGGTGCTCTGGTTGTAGCCGCGGTAGACCTCGATGATGGAGAGGTCGCCCATATTTTTGAGCATCTGGTCGTAGGACTCCTGCATGCCCGCGCCGATGGAGACCATCACGATGATGGACGTGCAGCCGATGAACACGCCCAGCACCGTCAGGATCGTGCGTCCTTTGCGCCGTGACAGGCTGTCAAAGCACATTTTCAGGATGTCTGCGAATCTCATTTTTTCTGCTCCTCAGCACCCGTGGCCGCAGTCTCCTTGTTTTCAGCCGCCGCGGCTTCCGCTGCCTCCTGCTTCTCCTCGGCGAGCTCCTCTTCGTCCCACTTGTCCCAGAGCGCCTGCTCGGCCTTCTGCTTGGCTTTCTTCTTGCGGATGCGCAGCACGATGAGAAGGACGATAAGCGCAGCGACTACCGCGATGATGACGTACTTCCACGGGAAGGTGCTTGCCGGCTCGGGGTCGATCATGCCGGGGTCGTCCATGCCGGGGTCGGCCGGCTCATAGGCCATGGCCTCGACCGTGGCTTCAAATACACGCTCTTTCGTGTTGCCGTTGGAATCCTCGTAGGTGATGACGATCTTGACCTGATTCTCGCCCTCCAACTGCGGGGTCACGGCGAAGGCGATGGTGCCGTTCTTACCGCCGTCGATTGTGCCGACGCGCTGATAAGGCGTGGGAGAATCAATGTCGCCGGAGATGGTCGCCTCAACGTTGCTGATGGCGCTCTTGCCCTTGTTGACATAGTCAATGGTCAGGCTCGTTTCCTCGCCGACGTAGCCGGTGTAGGAGGTCTTGGGCTCGCTCAGCTCAAAGCGGTCGGGCTGGTAGAGCGGCACGCTGAGCGAGAGGTTCGCCGAGCCGGACTTGCGGGAATTCTGATCGACATACTCATACGTGACGGCGATCTGGACCTCCTGCGCGCTGGAGCTGATGAGCTGCGCGGCCTTCATCGGCACGGTGACGGTCTTGCTGCCGCCCGCGCCGACGGACTCAAAGTAGAAGGTGTTGGTCGAGCCGTTGAGCATGAGGTCCGTGCCGCCCGTGACGGTGACCATGACGTTTTCGATCCTGATGGTCTTGCTCGTGTTGGTGAAGCCGAAGCTCAGGTTCGCGCTCGAGCCCGCCGCGATGGACGAGCCGCCGTAGTTGTACTTTGAGAGGATGACGATGGGCGTGGGGCTTGCGATGGCGGTGTCGTCGTCCTTCTTCTCTTCGGTGATCTTGGCGGACACGTTCACCTTGCCTGTGGCGCTGCCCTCGGTCAGGCTGGTGCCGTTGTCATAGTAGAAGGCAAGGCTCGTATCAATGGACTGGTTCTGCGCGGTGATCTTATCCATCGCCTTGACCGACACGAGCACGCTCGCGCTCTGGCCGGGGCGGATATCGTCGAGCGTGTAGGCGCTCTGCCCGTCAAGCTGCATCAGCTCGCCGGAGAAGCCCAGCGTCAGCATCGGGGAGCGCATGACGGTCGTGCCCGCGTTCTGCACGTAAAGGGTGATGAGCTTCGTCTCGCCCGCAGCGATGGGGCTTGCAGCGCTCGCGTCGGAGGAAAAGACCGCGCGCGGGGCGGGAACGGTGACCGGCTCCGGCTCCTCGGGCTTGGTGTAGGGCACGCACTCGCTCAGCGTAAGGTCAAAGGTCTGGTTGCCCGCGTCGCTGCCGTCCTCGTTCTGGTAATAGACGGTGAACGACAGGCTGCTGCCCGTGCCGGAATAGGAGAGGTTATAGAGGATGAACGTTGCGGTGTTGTTCGCGCCGACGCTCACGCTGTCGGCATAGCCGCCGCGGAAGCTGTCCACGCCGCGCACCACGCGCACGGGCGCGCCGCTGCCGCTCACGCGCGAAAGACTGACCGCAACGTTGACGGTCTGGTTCGTTTCGATGCTGTAGGCGTCTGCGCTGTAGCCGGTGACGAGGTAGCTCGTTCCGGCGCTCGCGGCGGCTGCGCCGGAGCCGTTCTCACCGGCGGCGCGGGCCGTCAGGCCGCTGGGCAGCAGCGCCGCGCACAGCACCAGGGCAAGGCAAAGGGAGAGCAGGGATCTTGTGATGCGTTTCATGGTTGATTTCCTCCGTTATTCGATGTAGGGGGCGGCGTCGATCTCCGCCTTGACCTGATTTTTTACGTCGCTGACGATATTGCCGTCGATGAGCGTGACAATGCGGTCGGCATACTCGGTCATCTCCGGGTCATGCGAAACGAGCACGATCGTCTGGTGGAAGCGGTGGGCAAAGCCGCGGATCATGTGCATGACCTCCTTGGTGGTACGGGAGTCGAGGTTGCCGGTCGGCTCGTCGGCAAAGACCACCTCGGGGCGCGTGATGAACGCGCGCGCGATGCCGACGCGCTGCTGCTGTCCGCCGGACATCTGGTTGGGAAAATGGTCCATGCGGTCCTTGAGTCCCACGCGGCAGAGCATCTTCTTCGCTTCGATCAGTCTCGTCTCCTGGTCCACGCCGCGGAACATCAGCGGCATGGCCACGTTTTCCGCCGCCGTCAGCTCCGGCAGCAGGTTGTAGGACTGGAAGACGAAGCCGATGTGCTTCTGCCGGAAGGCCGCGAGCTGATTTTCGTTGAGCTGTGAGATCGGCACGCCGCCGATGCGCACCACGCCGCGCGTGGGCTTTTCGAGTCCCGCCAGCTGGTTGAGCAGCGTCGATTTGCCGCTGCCGGACGTGCCGAAGATGCAGCACACCTCGCCCCGGTGGATATCCAGATTGATGTTGTGCAGCGCGATCACGTGCTCCTGCCCCATCATGTAGACCTTCCGGAGCTTGCGCACCGATATGACGGGCTTCTGGTTGGTTTCCATCGCATTTCTCCTCATCTTAATCTTGCTCTCTATTATAATCGCATCCTATGAGGAAGTCGTTACAATCAGGCGCGATTTGGTTACAATTTATTTAAGATTTGTTTAATATCCGTTCGCCTTATTTAGACGCAGCGCGGCGGGAAAAAGTTTCATCAAACGGCAAAAAAGCGGCGGACTTTTTTGTCCGCCGCTTCTTCCGCATATTTTAGTTTTCGCTCTGCGGCACAACGTAGACCGTCGCGCTCTCGCCGTTCGTGTCGATGGGCACGGTGTCGTCAAGGGGCTCGGTCAGCGCGGCGTCGGCATAGAGCAGACAGCCGGTGCTGTTTACGAACGTGACGTTCGTGCCGCGCTTGACGGATATCTCCTGCGTCTCCTCAGCGTCGGTGCCGGGGGCGTAGATGAGCGTCAGCGCGCAGGTCACGTCGCTGTTGAAGGCCTCGGCCGCCAGTTCCCTGTCCGGCATGTAGGACTCGTCGTAGCTCCAGTTGTAGAGCGTGGTGCCGAGCACGGATGCTTCGCTGCTCTCGTCCCTGCTGTAGTCCGTCACGGACAGGGCCAGCAGCTCGCCCGTCGCGGGGTCGATGTAGTAGATCGAGGTATAGTAGTAGTCCTCCATATCCGTATAGCGCGTCGTGGTGGACAGCAGCACCGCGCCGTCCTGCTCGCTGCGCTCGTCGACCGTCTCCTCCGCGCCCTCGCCGGGGTCGGCGGCAGCGGGCAGCATGTCGAGAATGTAGGTCTCGTACTCCCCGGCGGGATAGCAGTTCATGCCAAGGCTCCCGTCGCTCATCATCTTGCTGAGGTACACGCCGTTGCCTTCGATCGACAGGCAGGCCTGGCCGAAGAACTCATCCTCGCCCACGGGGCTGTCGGGCGTGTAGGTATAGTGCGAGGCCATGAGGAGGTTCCCCTTCTCGTCGCGCGTGTACTGTACCTTCGCGGTGTAGGTCTCCGCGCCGTCCTGATCGCTGCCCTGAATGTTCACTGTCACGGTGCCGTATTTTTCAAGGAGCTTTGCCGGGGCGTTCACCTCGCGCACGGCCGCGGTCGTAAGCTCCACCTGATCGGTGCCGTTGTCATCCGGCTGCTTTTCATCGTTCTGGCCGTTCTGCGTGCCGCAGCCGGCAAGAAGGCTCACGGCGCACAGCGTGCCAAGGGCCGCTTTCTTCCAGTTTTTCATGTTGTTTCTCCTTTCTTCGCGGAGTGGGCGCTCTCGCCCTCGCCTCCGCTTTTCGGTTTCTTCCATCTCATCCGTGCGCGGCTTTTTTCGCCGCGCACATAGTCTTAGACGGCGCTTTTTTCAAAAAGTTGCACGGTTTTGGAAAATGTAAAAAAGATTTCCGCCCGCCGCGCGGCCCTTGCTTTTTCGCCCGTCCGGGCATACAATAAAGAAAATTTTGCAGTGAGGGCGTAAGCTATGAACTATATCGGCATCGATCTCGGCGGCACGAACATCAAGGGCGCGCTTGTCAGCGCCGGGGGCGAGATCTTAAAGGAGCATTCGGTCGAAACGCGCGTCGATCTCGGCCCCGAGGCGGTCGCCGCGCGCATCGGCGCGGTCATCACGAGCCTGTGCGAGGGCGAGGACATTGCCGCCGTCGGCGGCGTGGGCGTCGGCTGCCCCGGCACGGTGGACGACGCGAGCGGCATCGTCCGCTTCGCGGCGAACCTTGATTTCGTCAACTTCGATCTGCGCGGCGCACTGCGCGCGCACACGGACCTCCCCATCCACCTCGGCAACGACGCGAACGCCGCCGCGCTGGGCGAAGCGCTCTTCGGCTGCGGCAGGGGCGCGGAGAGCACCATCGTCGTCACGCTCGGCACGGGCGTGGGCGGCGGCGTGGTGCTCGGCGGCAGGCTCCTCACGGGCTACACGGGCGCGGCCAGCGAGCTGGGGCACATGGTCATCGTGGAGGGCGGCGAGGAGTGCACCTGCGGCAGCCGCGGCTGCTTTGAAGCCTACTGCTCCGCCACCGCGCTCATCCGCGACACGAAGCGCGCCATGGACGCGCATCCTGAGAGTCTGCTGCACGCCGTCGCTAAGCAGTCCGGCGGCGTGGACGGCCGCACGGCCTTCCTCGCCCGCGAGCAGGGCGACGCCGCGGCGGCGCAGGTGGTGGACGCTTACATCGAGCACCTCGCCTGCGGGCTGACGAACCTCGTCGATATTTTCTTCCCCGAGGTGCTGGCCCTCTCCGGCGGCGTTGCCAATCAGGGCGACGCGCTGCTGCTGCCGCTGCGAAAGCTCGTGCATGAGCGCTCGTTCGGTTCGCGCTACGCCGTTTCGCACACGCGGCTGGAGCTCTGCACGCTCGGCTACCGGGCGGGCGTGATCGGCGCGGCGATGCTCGCGCGCGCATAAGCCCAAAATTCAAATCAGGGGCCGTCTGCGATCTGCAGGCGGCCCCTTTTTCTTTGCCCGTAGGACCGCGCACGCAGATCGCGCATAGACTGGCGGGGAAGAAAAAATGGGGGAGGCGATCGATATGGCCTATTCCGACCGCGAGCTGCTCGCGCGGCTGATCGAGTGCGAAGCGGGCGGCGAGGGCGAAAACGGCATGAAGGCGGTGGCGAGCGTCGTGATGAACCGCGTCCGCGCGACGGGCGGCGAGTACGCGCGCGTCGGTCAGGGGAGCATCCGCAGCATCATCTTTCAGCCGGGGCAGTTCGTCTGCGCGAGCGAGACCGAGCGCGGCAGCT
>JAYABH010000013.1:0-37075 GCA_037343695.1 bacterium
ATTCTCTTTCACAAAAGAGAATATCCCCCTTTAAATCCCCCAAGAGAAAGGTTTTGACATTGCAGGCGAATAGCTCGAAGAGCTGCGGCGCTTGCCGAATCGGGTGCCTGCGTGGCGGCTTTGCTGGCGCTCGCCGCAGTACGCACTATCGGGACGGTATATATGTCGATAGCAGGTGATTAGGCTGCACAAAAACAAGATCAGCAGAGCGGCAGCGGATAATAGGAGTAGGCCAAATCGTCTAGCAACATTCAACGCGGCTCTGCCGCGCGCAGGCATTTTCATTTCGGAGGCATAAAGGTTCTTCAAGCCAGAGACGGCCAATCAAACGCCTTTCTCTTGGGGTTCCAAAGTGGCCATTCTCTTTTGCGAAAGAGAATGGCCACTTTGATTCGTGCAGCGCCATCGGCGCTGCTATTTTTCCGCGCACAGCGCGGATCTTATGCCTTTTCCCATCGGAGGCTCACCCGCAATCGCCGCCTGGGCCGCGCCTGCCCGGCCAAAACATCCCGATCGCGCACGATGCCGCCGGTGCGCAGCGTGGAGAGCAGAAACCCGAGCTGCAGCATGTCGAGCAGCATCGTTTTGATCCCGAAGGTGAAGAGCGGGAAGGCGGTCCCGGCGTTGAGCGGAGTCAGCGTGAGGTCGCTGAGAAGGCAGGCGAGCGCCTGCGCGCTGAACGACAGCAGCACGGAATAGGAGACGAGACGGGCGAGCATGCTTTCCTGCCGGCGGCAGCGGCGAAAGGCGAGGACAAGCAGCGCGGTCAGCAAAACGGCGAGCGCGATGAGCGCCAGCCAGCCGCAGCGGTGGACGAGCAGCGTCAGCGTGTGATCCTGCAAATTGACGATGGCGTAGCCCCGGTGACTGGCAAAGTGCTGCGCGCTGTGCGGCCCCACGCCGCCCTGTCCGATGAGGTCCGCGTTTTCGAGCAGCTCCCGCAGCACGACGGTCGTGTACCCGCGGCCGTCAACACAGGAATAAGGATCGGTGACGACGGCAAGCTGCCGCGTGAACCAGCCTGCGCCGAGAACGAGGGCCAGCGCGGCACAGGCAGCGAGCGGCAGGGCGGCGAGCAGCGTTTCCCACTTTGCGCCGAGACCAAACCAGCCGCCGCGGGCACAGAAAAGCAGCAGCGCACCGCCGCAGAGAAAAAGTAAGCTCAGATCGGTCAGGTTTGGGATGCCCGCGCAGAAGCGGAGCTGCACCGCAAGCGCGGCAAAAGCGGCGAGAATACCCCAGCCGCGCTGTCCGCGCAGCGCGTAGAGCAGCACGGCAAACATCAGCGGGAACAGCAGCGGCAGGCTGCGCAGAGCGATATGGATCGAAATATACCAGCGATGGAAGAGAAAAATGCCGCCGGAGGTATAAAGCAGCCAGGTAAGCGGGATGAGCGCGGCGTGAAATACGAGCGCGAGCGGCAGGGCGAAGCGCCCAAGCAGCGTAAAATCGAGAAAATACGCCGCGAGCATCGCTGCCGTGCCAAGCAGCAGCGCGATACACTGCCGTGCGATAAACGGAGCAAAGGTGTCGTCGGTAAGGCCTACGAGCGCGATGAAGGCAAGGCCGGAGAGCGCGATGGCGGCAGCGAGCGCAAAGAGCGCCGCCGGCGTTTTGGGCCGGTGGACGCGGTCGAGCGCCGTGCCGATCTCGTATGGGTTGCCCGTCAGGCGGAGAGATTCCGCGCTCGCCGCGGCCTCGTCCATGCCGCCCGCCATCAGCGCGTCGCGCTGGTCACAGAGGTGGGTCAAAAGCTCATCCTCGACGAACGGCCGCGCCTTTTTCCACCGCAGCTGCTCAGCCGCGGTGCGGGCGAACTGCGTGAAGGTCTCAGGCAGAGCCAAGGCAGACGCCCCCTTTCAGCACGTGATCGACCGCGGCGGTGAACGCCGACCATTCCTCCTCTTTTTCGCGCAGCAGCTTTTCCCCCTTGCGCTCTAAATGGTAGTAGCGGCGGGGGCGCGCCGCGCCCTCGTCCCGTTCGTAGGAGCGGATCAGTGCCTTTTCTTCGAGCGAGTGCAGCAGGGGATAGAGCGTGCCGGTCTTGAGCGCGAACGCGCGCTCGGAGCGGCGGGAGAGCTCTTCGATCATCTGATATCCGTACATGTCCTGCCCGTCGAGCAGCTTGAGCACGAGCATCGTCGTACTGCCCGCGAGCAGACTTTTGTCGACCGTCATACATACGCCTCCTGATAAGTAGATTGTCTACATAGTAGATTGCCTACATAATAGCGGGAGTGCGGCGCGTTGTCAAGCGGGAAACAGGATATTGCAAAAAAAGAGCGATTTTGCTATGCTTGGGATATCCAAGATAGGAGGGAGAATTTCCATGAACAAGATCACGCTTGGCAAGACGAATCTTGTCATCGAGAAAAACGGATTTGGCTGCCTGCCAATCCAGCGCATCAGAGAGCAGGATGCGGTCGACCTGCTGCACAAGGCGTATGACGGTGGCATCAACTTTTTCGACACGGCGCGCGCGTATTCCGACAGCGAGCAGAAGGTCGGCGCGGCGTTCTCGTCGATGCGCGACAAGATCGTGCTGGCGACGAAGACCGGCGCGCAGACGGCGGAGGGCTTCTGGAAGGATCTGGAGACCAGTCTCCGCACGCTGAAAACCGACTACATCGACATCTATCAGTTCCACAATCCCGCCTTCTGCCCGAAGCCGGGTGGAGAAGACGGCCTGTACGACGCGGCGCTCGAGGCGAAAAAGCAGGGCAAAATTCGCCACATTTCGATCACGAACCACCGCCTTGCCGTGGCGCACGAGGCCATCGACTCGGGCCTCTACGAGACCTTGCAGTTTCCGTTCAGCTACCTCGCGGGCGAGCAGGAGATGGAGCTCGTCAGAAAGTGCCGCGAAACAAACATGGGCTTTATCGCCATGAAGGGCATGGCAGGCGGCCTGATCCGCGACGGCTTCACGGCGGCGGCGTGGATGGCGCAGCAGGATGGCGTCGTGCCCATCTGGGGCGTGCAGCGCGAGAGCGAGCTTGATCAGTTTTTGCAGTGTATCCGCGAGGGCGTTGAGCTGACGGATGAGCGCAAAGCGACTATCGAGCGTGACCGCAAGGAGCTATGCGGCGAATTCTGCCGCGGCTGCGGCTACTGCATGCCGTGCCCCGCGGGCATCGAGATCAACCAGTGTGCGCGCATGTCGCTCATGCTGCGCCGCGCCCCTGCAGCGGCGTGGCTCACCGAGGAATGGCAGCAGAAGATGCACCAGATCGAAAACTGCCGCCACTGCGGCCACTGCATGTCGAAGTGCCCCTACGGCCTGAACACGCCCGAGCTCTTGCAGGCGAACTACAAGGACTACTGGGAAGTGCTCGCGGCCAGCCGGGCGGAGAAATGAGACTGGATTTTTCGCCAAAATACGCCATCCGGCCGCTGACAGCGGCGGATGTGGACGGGATTTTGACGCTCTGCGCGGGGAACGAGCAGTTCTACCGCTATCATCCGCCGCTTGCGACGCGGGAGAGCGTTTTCGAGGATATGATGGCGCTGCCGCCGGGGAAACGTGTGGAGGACAAGCATTATCTCGGCTTTTTCGACGAGAAAACGCTTGTTGCCGTGCTGGATCTGATCGAGCGCTATCCGCAAGGCGACACCGCCTACATCGGCTTCTTTATGACGAAAAAGGAGCGGCAGGGCCGCGGCCTTGGCACGGCGCTGATCAGCGAGCTGTTGGATAAGCTGCGGCGGGAAAAGTTCTGTAGGATACGCCTCGCGGTCGACAGGGGCAATCCGCAGAGCAGGGCGTTCTGGGAAAAGAACGGCTTTGCGCTGACGGGCGAAGAATTCCCGCACGGCGATTCAGCGTATCTGCCGATGGAACGCACGCTGCAAAATTGAAAATAGAACGCACCTCTGTGCAGATACCATCTGCACAGAGGTGCGCTTCATTATGGCGCACGCCGTCCTCACACCAGTCCTTGATGCCGCACAGGCGCGGGGAGGAGATCGTCAGGCCGGTCTCCTCCTGAACCTCACGGATGACAGCATCTGTAAAGGATTCTCCCTTTTCAACATGTCCGCCCGGAAACGCGACGCCGGGCCAGGTTTTGCTTTTGCGGTCCTGCACCAGGACCTTGCTGCCGCGGCGGAGCATGCACAGATTCATGAGTTCGGCGGATTCCGTCCATTCCATAGGCGGTTTCTCCCTTTCTGTTTGGAGTGGTTTGCGGTCTGGGTTTACTGCGCGCCGTGCGGGACCTTCGCCTTGGCGCTGAGCTTGTCGGCGCGGACGGCAAAGACCTCGACCGCGCGAGCGCTGTGGCAGAAGAACGAAAACGCGCCGTTTTCGCACGCATAGCCGAAATTCAGCGGTAAAAGATACGGCTCGCCATCGCCAATCATGGCAAGATGAATTACTTTACAGTTGTTGATAATAGAAAGAATTTCGGAAAGATCGGTGATCTCGCGGTCGCTTCTTCGCATAGAGCAGTCCTCCTTGTGTTTTCCTCATTATACCGGACGGAGGAAGGAAACACAAGCGGTGAAATAAAGCGCTTTCGCCGACAGCGCACGACAGAAAATCGCGCCGGGACAGGCTATACTCAAAGGCAGAAACCTTGCAGGACACCAAAAAGGAGGGAGACGCAGTGGACGTTTTCACAAAGGACGCGGGCCGCGAGCTGACGCTGACGCTGCGCGGCGAGCTGGACCACCACGGGGCCAGGGACGTGATGCAGCGCATGGAGCTGGCGCTGGACGCGGCGCTGCCGCTCAGGCTGGTGCTGGATTTTTCCGGCGTGAGCTTCATGGATTCATCGGGCATCGCGGTCGTGATGCGCGCGCAGAAGCGGATGCGTGCGCTCGGCGGCAGCGCCGTGCTGCGGCAGGTGCCGCCGCAGGCGAAGCGCGTATTCGACACGGCGGGGATTTTTCGCATCGTACCGCTTGAGGAAGGAGAAAAGAGCGATGAAGGTCAGGGCAAATAATTACATAGCCATTGAATTTCCGAGCCGGAGCGTGAACGAGGGGCTGGCGCGCGCCGCCGTCGCGGCGTTTGCCGCGCAGCTCGACCCGACGCTCGACGAGCTCGGCGACATCAAGACCGCCGTGAGCGAGGCGGTGACGAACGCCATCGTGCACGCCTACCCGCAGGAGATCGGCAAGATCGCGCTGCGCGCGAGCATTTTTGACGGCAACGTGCTCGAGATCGTCGTGCGCGATTGGGGGCGCGGCATCGAGAATGTGGAAAAGGCGCGCGAGCCACTCTTCACGACCGGCGGCGAGGAGCGCAGCGGCATGGGCTTTACGATCATGGAGAGCTTCATGGATACGCTCGCGGTCCGGTCGAAGGCCGGGAAGGGCACGGTCGTGACGATGAAGCGCAGGATCGCGCTGCGCCCGGCGCGCCGATGAACGGCACGGCGGAGCTGCTGGAAGCCGCGGCGCAGGGCGACGAGCAGGCCTGCGAACAGATGCTGCGCGACAACAGCGGGCTCATCTGGAGCATCGTGCGCCGCTACTACGGGCGTGGCGTGGAGCCGGACGACCTCTATCAACTCGGCTGCCTTGGATTTATCAAGGCGGTAAAGGGGTTTGACTTTGCATTCGGAACACAGTTCTCCACCTATGCCGTGCCGAAGATCGCGGGGGAGATCCGGCGCTTTCTGCGAGACGACGGCGCGGTGAAGGTGAGCCGCACGGTGCGCGAACAGGCAGCGACGATCTTCGCCGCGCGCGAAAGGCTCAAAAACGCGCTCGGGCGCGAGCCGGTGCTCTCGGAGCTCTCCGAGGAGACGGGCCTGCGCGCCGAGGAGATCGCCCAGTGCGAGCTGGCCGTGGCCGAGCCGGAGAGCCTGCAGCGCGAGACCGGCGACGGGCTGACGCTCGAGGGCATGCTCGGCAGCGAGTCGCCCGAGGAGGGCATGGTGGAAAAAATCGCGCTGCGGGAAGCGGTGGAAGCGCTGCCCGAGCGCGAGAAAATGACGATATTGCTGCGCTTTTTCAGGGGACTGACGCAGGAGCGGACGGCGCGCATCCTGGGGGTGTCGCAGGTGCAGGTATCGCGCCTGGAGCGCCGGGCGCTGGAGAAGCTGCGCCTTGCGCTCGCGGACGAGCCTTGAAATAGTCCTCGTCCTGAAACTCCGTCATCGTGCCCCAGTAGCGCTTGGGCATGTGCGTCATGCGGAGCTTTTCGTTTTTGCGCGCTTCGATGGCGATCGTGTCGTAAAAGCGGCGCCAGAGCCGGCGATAGCCGGCCTCCGCTTCGTCGGGCGGCGCCATTTCGAAGTGCTCGAGCGGCACGATGCGCGACACGCCGCCGCTGTAGAGCAGTGCTTCGCGGTGCGTGCGGTCGTAGAGGAAAAAGGTCTCGTTGCGGTAGCGCTCACAGAAATGGCGGCGCAGCATGGGCAGCACGCGGTTTTTCGGCTCGATCTCCGCGCCGAGCACGCCGTCAAAGTCGGAAAAGCGGGTGAAGCCGCGAAACTGCTCGACCTCGCCGGAAAGGAGCCGCACAGCCCGAAGCAGCGGAAGATAAGTATCGTCGCTCAGACGCGAGAGCAGGGGTGCGCCCTCGCGGTAGAATTTGACGATAAAGCGGTAAATGGCCATCTCCTTATCGGGCATGCAGGTGAGGAACGCGCGGCGCAGGAAGGGGCCGACGTCCGGCGAGCGCCGGTACAGGCTGCGATAAACGCGCTTTGCATGCGCCGGGTCGGTCGTGACGGCGCGGATCTCAAACAAAGAAGGTTCATCGTCCCCATCGCGCAGGATCGCGGTGGGGCGTTCTTTTTGCGTGTAGCTTTCAAACACGCAGCAGAGAAGCCCGTCGAAGCTGCCGTCGTATTGATAGATGATCTCGCGCCATGCCATTGTCTTCCTCCATTCAGCCGACCTGATCGAACAGCGACAGCTGCTGCGCTTCCACCTGGGGAAGCGCGCGGCGCTCGACGGCAATCAGGTTCTGGAAAATGCCCTCCTGCGACAGCCGGAGCGGCGCGGCGCAGCGCCCGCCGCAGGTGAGAAAGTATTGCGCCCGCTTCATCACGACGCCGAGCTTTTTAAGGTCCTCCGCGCGCAGCGCACCCGTGCGGCGCGCGACCAGAATGCGCTTGGCGCTCACAACGCCGATGCCCGGCACGCGCAGCAGCGCTTCATAGTCCGCGCGGTTCACCTCGACGGGGAAGAACTCGGGATGGCGCAGCGCCCAGCAGCACTTGGGGTCAAGGGCAGGATCAAAGTCCGGCGCGTTGTCGTCGAGCAGCTCGTTTGCGCGAAAGCCGTAAAACCGCAGCAGCCAGTCGGCCTGATAGAGCCGGTGCTCGCGCAGCAGCGGGGGCTTGGTGTCGAGCGCGGGCAGGAGTGTGTTTTCCACCACCGGCACGTAGGCCGAGTAGAAAACGCGCTTTAAGCGGTAGGAATCGTAGAGCGATTGCGTGAGGTTCAGGATGTGCAGGTCGCTCTCCTTCGTCGCGCCGACGATGAGCTGCGTGCTCTGCCCCGCGGGAGCGAAGCGCGGCGCGTGCTTGTATTTGACAAGCTCCTGTTTGCTCTGCTTTGCCCGGTCGCGGATCTGCGTCATGGGGCGCAGGATGGCCTGCTTTGTCTTGTTGGGGGCCAGCAGCCTAAGCCCCGCCTCGCTCGGCAGCTCGATGTTGACGCTCAGGCGGTCGGCAAGAAGGCCGAGCCGCTCGACAAGCTCCGGCGACGTGCCGGGGATGGCCTTGGCGTGGATGTAGCCGTTGAAGCGGTACTCGTTGCGCAGGAGCGACAGCGCGCGGATCATCAGCTCCGTCGTATAGTCGGGCGAGCGCAGCACGCCGGACGAGAGAAACAGCCCCTCGATATAGTTGCGGCGGTAGAACTGGATCGTCAGCTCGGCCAGCTCCTCGGGCGTGAAGGACGCGCGCGGCGTGTCGTTCGTGCAGCGGTTGACGCAGTACTTGCAGTTGTAGCAGCAGTCGTTCGAGAGCAGGACCTTTAAGAGCGTCACGCAGCGGCCATCGGCCGAAAACGTGTGGCAGCAGCCCGCGACGGAGGACGACGTGCAGCCGATCTTCCCCTCCCGAAAGCCGCGCTTCGCGCCGCTCGAGGTGCAGGCGGCGTCGTACTTGGCGGCGTCGGCCAGGATGGTGAGCTTATCGAGCAGGTCCATGCTCAGCGGGCGTATCTTGCCGCCCGGCGGCGGGCGTTCGGATCGTCGAGCAGGAGCAGCAGGTTCATCACCTTGGTGGTGACGACGCTGACGCCGATGAAAACAAAGATGAGAGTAGAAGCGGCCATGAGTAGTTCCTCCTTGCATTTAGAACTTCTGTTCGAGTACGATTATAAATCGAACATTCGTTCTTGTCAACCGAAAAATCGAACAAAAAGTCGATTTTTGCCGAAGACAGTTGACCGAAGAAGAAAAAAAGGGTAAGATGTGGGAAGTTCAGGAAAGGGATACCGCTATATGAGTGATTTTAACGCCCGCTATGCCGCCGCCCGGAAGGCGGCCATCGCGCGGGATTTTGCAAGAATGAACCCGGAGCAGCGCCGCGGCGTGCTGACGACCGAGGGGGCGCTGCTGCTGCTCGCGGGCGCGGGCAGCGGCAAAACGACGGTGCTCATCAACCGCGTCGCGAACCTTCTGACCTACGGACGGGGGAGCGACAGTGCGGAGGTGCCGCAGTGGGCCACGGAGGACGACCTTGCGTTTTTGGAGAACTACCCCTCGCACCCGTCGCCGGACGAGCGCAGCCGCATGGTGCGGCTCTGCCGTCTTGATCCCGCCGCGCCGTGGTCGGTGCTGGCGGTGACGTTTACGAACAAGGCGGCCAATGAGCTGCGCGAGCGGCTCTCCGCCTTCGGCATCCAGGGCGCGGAGAGCGTGTGGGCCATGACGTTCCACTCCGCCTGCGTGCGCATCCTGCGCCGCGACATCGACCGGCTGGGCTTTTCGCGCGATTTTACGATCTACGACACGGACGATTCCAAGCGCGTCATCAAGGACGTTTTGAAGGAGCTCGGCATCGACGAAAAGAAGCTCACGCCGCGCGAGGTGCTCTCGGCCATCTCGAATGCGAAGGACGCGATGGAGCCGCCGCAGGAGTACGCGAAGCGCTGGGCCGGCAGCGGCGACTGGCGAAGGGAAGCCATCGCCAAGGTGTATGGCCGCTATGTGCGCAAGCTCGCCGAGGCGAGCGCGCTCGACTTTGACGATATCATTCTCCATGCGGTCACGCTTTTGCAGCAGCACGCGGACGTGCGCGACTACTACCGCCACAAATTCCGCTATGTGCTCATCGACGAGTATCAGGATACGAACCGCTTGCAGTACCTGCTCATCAAGCAGCTCGTGGGTGAGCAGGGCAACATCTGTGTCGTCGGCGACGATGACCAGAGCATCTACAAGTTCCGCGGCGCGGACATCACGAATATCCTGAATTTTGAAAAGGAATATAAGGGCTGCCGCACGATCCGTCTCGAGCAGAACTACCGCTCGACGCAGAACATCCTCGATGCGGCGAACGCCGTCATCAAAAACAACACCGGGCGCAAGGGCAAGACCCTCTGGACCGATGCGGGCGCGGGCGATCGCGTGCTCATCAAGACCGTATTCAACGAGCAGGACGAGGCGAATTTCGTCGTCAGCAGCATCATGATGGACTATAACCGCGGGCGGGACTGGAAAGACAACGCCATTTTGTACCGCATGAACGCGCAGTCGAACGCGCTCGAATATGCCTTCAAGCGCAACGGCGTGCCGTATCAGGTCGTGGGCGGGACGAAGTTCTTCGAGCGCGCGGAGGTCAAGGACATGCTCGCCTATCTCGCGGTGGTGAACAACCCGAGCGACGATCTGCGCCTGCGACGCATCATCAACAATCCGCCGCGCGGCATCGGCAGCACCACCATCGAGCGCGTGCAGAGCCTTGCCGGCGAGCAGGGCGTGCCGATGATCGAAATTCTGCGCACGGCGGGGGAGTACGCGGTGATCCCGAAGAGCGCCGTGGGCAAGCTCGAGCGCTTCGCTTCTCTCATCGATTCGCTGCGCGAGCTGGCGGACACGCTGGCGCTTGCGGACTTTTACGACGCGGTCTGCGAGCAGACGAGCTACGTGCGGACCCTTCAGGAGAAAAACGACATGGAGAGCCGCGGGCGGCTCGAGAATGTGCAGGAGCTTAAATCGAATATCCTTTCGTTCCTTGAAAACGACCCGGAGGACGCGACGCTCTCGGGCTTTTTAAATGAGATCGCGCTCTACACGGACCTCGACAGCGCGACGGGCGACAACTGCGTGACGATGATGACGATGCACAGCGCGAAGGGGCTTGAGTTCCCGTGCGTGTATGTCGTCGGCATGGAGGAGGGGATCTTCCCCGGCGAGCGCGTGCGCTACAACGACGAGGAGGTCGAGGAGGAGCGAAGGCTCTGCTATGTCGCCATGACGCGCGCGAAGGAACGGCTCACGATGACCTGCACGCGCCAGCGCATGCTCTTTGGCCGCACGAGCGCGAGCCAGCCCTCGCGCTTCCTTGAGGAGGTGCCGGGGGACAATGCCGACTGGGTCGGCCGTCAGAACGACAGCGGCCCCTCGTTCGCTTTCGGCGACACGGACTTCGATGGCTCCTATTCCTCGCACGGCTACGGCGGGCGCGCGCAGGGCGCCGCGCGCTACGACAGCGCGATGCAGCGCACATCCCGCCCCGCGCAGAAAATGCGCGAGCAGCGCACGGCGAGCCCGAAGACGCCGCTGCTCTCGCTTGCGGCGGGCGACCAGATCAACCACAAGACCTTCGGCAGCGGCATGGTCATCTCCATCACGCCCATGGGCGGCGACGCGCTCATCGAGGTGGCGTTCGACACCGTGGGCACCAAAAAGCTGATGCTCAAAACGGCGGGGGCACATATTACAAAGCTGTGATGGTTCCCTGCGTTCCGCAGGGGGGGATAGCAGCGCCGATGGCGTTGCACGGATCAAAGGGGCCATTCTCTTTCGCAAAAGAGAATGGCCCCTTTGGAACCCCAAGAGAAAGGCTTGCATTGGCAGTCTCAATCTTGAAGAAGTGCGGCGCTTGCCGAATGCACTGCCCTGCGCGGCGGCATTGCTTCGCTCGCCGCCGTAGATTGTGCTGCACGATTTGCTCCTGCTCCTATTATCCGCTGCCGCTCTGCGTATCTTGTTTTGGTGCGGTGTAATCGCCTACTATCGGTAATGCACATCTTGCTTCGGTACAAGCTATTTTTTCTATACCGGAAGTACACATTTTTTCTTCAACGATATTGACCTTATTTCGGATTTTGGTGCGGTTTAATTGTCTTCTATCGGTAATATGAAAAATCTTTGCCGCGCACCCCGCGGCGAGCGAAGCAATGCCGCCTTGGCAGGCAAAAGCAAGTTTGAAAAAGCCTATCAGTAGCAGGTGATTCCACCAGGCCACCGTTTAGATCAGGGAGCGACAGCGAAGATAGGAGCAACTCAAATCGTCCCGCACCAGCCCCTGCAAACTACCGTCACTCGCGCCCCACGGAGTAGGGCGCGGTTGGGAGTGCTATCGACCCGCAGGGGCTCATGGCGAAGCCATGTACACCGCAGTGCATTCCGCAGGCAAGAAGGTCGTTCGAGCCCCAGACCGGCAATGTAAATTTTCTCTGGGAGGGTTTAAGGGAGGGATATCTCTTTTTGAAAAAGAGATATCCCTCCCTTGCCCGTGCAGCGCCGTTGGGCGCTGCCTTTCCCCGCGCCCAACGGGCGCGGCCTAATTCATCCAAATCAGTTTGGAGACCTCATCCCCAAAAAGTTGAAGCGCTTCCGCTTCAATTCTCTTTCTTTGCAATGTCTGTAAAGGAATAAACCCTGTCAATTCAACCGGCTTCCCACGGCGCTTCCACACGCCGACGATCCTCCCGTCGAGCAGGATGCCCGGCCGGACGATGCCCGCGAGCGTGAACACGCCGCGAAGCGCTTGCTCAGGAAGAAACGGGTTCGCGTGCTTTTCGTATCCGAGCATCAGCGGGTCGAAGCCCGCAAGGAAGCGGCAGCAGGACAGATCGCCGGAAACATCGGTATCGCCTAAGCTGTAAAATGTTTTGCCTTCACATGTAAGCTCCTGCGGAGAAAGCGATTCGATGACCGGAAGCAGCTCGCGCTGGGGGAGAGCGAAGAAATAGGCCGCGTCCTGCACGGTCACGGGACCATAGCTGGTCAGATACCGCTGCATGAGAACGCGCAGGGCATCGGCTTTTGCCATCGGCTCGAACGGAGGGCAGGGGCGGAAGGCCTTTTTCTGCTGCGCGGCATGGCAGAGCGCACCGCTTTCGCACAGGGCGCGCAGCAAGCCGCCCCAGGCGTCGAACGCACTTTCTTCCTCGCGCGCGGTCATGCCCGTTTCGCGGCAGAGACGACGAAGCTCCTCGCGCTCGCCGCAGCCCTGCGCGGCGGCGTCCAGAATGATCGCGGCCAGCTCGCGCTTGCGCGCGGCGGAAAGGCGGTCGTCGTCCGCCATCGTGTCGCAGGGGCGGAGAACGCGGCTGCGCCCGCTGTAGAGAAAGAGCGGCAGGTCGTCCAGTGCGATCAGGTGCAGCGTGCCGCGCAGGGTCCACGCTTTCGCAGCGGAGGAGCGCAGCAGCGCTTCGTCCGGGGCATGGCCGCAGCGCAGACGCAGCGCGTGCAGGCAGTTGCCGTAAAACTGCGCCTGCAGGCCGCAGAGCTCACGCAGCACCGTGAGCTCGTCCCGCGCGGGCGCAAAAAGGTGCTGCCGGGTCATCCGGAGCAGGCGGATCTCGTCGGTTCGCATGCAGTTTCCTCCCGTAAACGCAAATTTTCCCGCCGCGATACTTGCGGAAAATGCCGCGTTTTGCTATGCTGAATAACATATTGGGATTTTATCACGGCAGGGGGAGGAACACAACGATGAAAAGCAAAAACGTCCGGCAGGTCGTCCTGCCGCTGCTCGCAGCCCTGATCTGGGGCTGCTCGTTTGTCACGCAGAGTCTCAGCGCGGGGCATTTGGGCTGCTTTTCCTTCGGCATGCTGCGCATGATCCCCGCGTCGCTCTTCCTTCTGGCGCTGGTGTGTGTTTCACGCCGCCGCCATCCGCGCGAAAAATACACGCCGGCGCAGAAAAAGACGCTCTTTCTGGCGGGCGCGGCCTGCGGCGCGATGCTCACGGCGGCCATCAACCTCCAGCAGTACGGGCTGAAGGAGACGAGCGCGGGCAAGGCCGGGTTCATCACGGCGCTCTATATTGTGCTCGTGCCGGTGTTTGGCTGCTTCGTCGGCAAAAAGCCGGGCAGGCGGGTGTGGCTCTTCGTGGCGCTCGCGGTGGCGGGGCTTTATTTCCTCTGCTTTACCGGCGGGGAGGGTTTTTCGCTCGAGGGCGGCGATTTTTACGAATTCCTCTGCGCCATCGCCTTCACCTTCCACATCATGATCATCGACCACTTCGGCGACCGGGTGGACAGCATGGAGCTGTCGCTCGTGCAGTTCGTCGTGGCGGGGGTGCTTTCCGGCGTCTGCGCGCTCATCGCGGGGGAGCAGACCACGGCGGAAGCGGTCAGGACGTGCCTGCCGTACATCCTCTACGTCGGCATTTTTACGAGCGGCGTGGGCTATACCTGCCAGATCGCCGCGCAGAAGGACGGCGACCCAACGGTCGTTTCGCTTTTAATGAGCCTTGAGTCGTTTTTTGCGGTCGTGTCGGGCGCGATCTTCCTGCACGAGAAGATGAGCGCGCAGGAGTATTTGGGCTGCGCGCTCATGCTCGCGGCGGTGCTGCTCTCGCAGCAGCCGGAGAAAAGCGCCAAAGCGGTTGAAAGCGGCAAAAAGGCGTGATATAATAAACTGCTTTAATTCAAAATTGTGAAGGAAACGGACAGACTATCATGCGGATCAATATTTTAGGCGTAGGCTTTGATAATGTAACGATGGACGAAGCGCTCGCGCGCGGGGAAGAGCTTTTGTGCTCCGAGGGCGCGCACTATGTCGTCACGCCCAATCCCGAGATCGTGGAGACCTGCCGCGCGGACGCGGCGGCGAACGCCGCGGTGAACGGCGCGGACCTTGTCCTGCCCGACGGTATCGGCGTGGTTTACGGCGCGAAAATTCTGCACACGCCCATCAAGGGCCGTGTGCCGGGCATCGAATTCGGCACGGGCATGATCGAGCGCTGCGCGAAGCTCGGCAAGAGCGTGTACCTGCTCGGCGCGAAGCCGGGCGTTGCCGATCAGGCGGCGGAAAACCTCAAAAAGCGCTTTCCCGGCCTTGTGATCGCCGGAACGCACGACGGTTATTTTAAAGAGGACGAGCCCATCGCGCGCGGCATTAAGGAAAGCGGCGCGGACATGGCGCTCGTGTGCCTGGGCGCGCCCAAGCAGGAGCTTTTCATGGCGAAGTACGGCGAGATGACCGGCTGTCATCTGCTGATGGGCCTTGGCGGCTCGATGGACATTTTCGCGGGCGTCGCGCAGCGCGCGCCGGAGTTCTACTGCAAGCATAACCTTGAGTGGTTCTACCGGCTTATCAAGAATCCCTCCCGCGTCGGCCGCATGATGAAGCTGCCACTGTTCCTTGTCCACGTTGCGGGGGCGAAGAACAAATGAGAGGGAAGCTGATCGTATTTGAGGGGACGGACGGCTCCGGCAAGGCCACGCAGAGCCGGATGCTCTTTGAGCGCCTGCAGCGCGAGGGCATCGAGTGCCGCAAGCTCGACTTCCCCCGCTACGGGGAAAAGTCCGCCGCGCTCGTCGAGCTGTATCTCAGCGGCGCGTTCGGCTCGCATCCGGACGATGTGAACGCCTACGCGGCTTCGACCTTTTACTCCGTTGACCGCTACGCCTCCTACAAGCAGGACTGGGGAAGCTACTACGAAGCGGGCGGCCTTCTCATCGCCGACCGCTACACGACCTCGAACGCCGTGCATCAGGCGGGCAAGCTGCCGGACGGCGCGCGGGAGAAGTATCTCGATTGGCTTTTTGACTTTGAATACGGCCTTCTGGGCCTTCCGGAGCCGTCGCTCGTCTTTTATCTCGACGTGCCGACGGAGCTGACGGAAAAGATGATGCGCGGGCGCGAGCAGGCGACGAACACGAAGGCCGACATCCACGAGCAGGACGAGGACTATCTTCGCGCCTGCCGTGAGAATGCGAAAAAGATCGTGGAGCGCTGCGGCTGGCAGCGCATCGACTGCTCGAAGGACGGTAAAATGCGCTCGATCGAGGACATTCACGAGGAGATCTACCGCCGCGCGGCGGAACTTTTGAAGGGCTGAGACCGTCAAAGAACGTGAAAAGGGGACGCTTGCGCGCCCCATCTTCACAGGAGGAAAGTGCCTCAGCAGCAGCAATCGTTGCCGCTGCCGCAACTGTTGCTGCACCCGCAGTTACAGCCGTAGCCGCTGCCGCATCCGCCGCAGCCGAAGAGGATCAGGATGACGATCAGGATCAGCCACACGCAGTTATTGTTGTTGCACATCTTTGTTTTCACCTCGCTTGTCATGCTCTGCACTATCCTATGCGCGAAAGCGAAAATGCGGGCCTGACCGGCGGAAAAAGGAAAACAAATTTTGATGAAGCAGCGAATCGAAGGAGATATCTATGAGCTACGAGGAAAACTTTGACCACACCGCGCGCTGGGACGCCGAGAGCGTCCGCGAGGCGGAGCAAACGCACCGCAGCACGCGCAGCGCCGCCGAGCGGCAGAAACTGAAAAAGAAGGGCCAGCGCCGCCGCTTTACGCTGTGGCTCGCATTTGTGCTGATCGTGTCGGCGATCCTGGCCGGGGTGGGCTGGCTGCTGGCGAACGACATGTGCTCGTTCAACAAGTCGCCGGTCGAAACGACGATCGAGATCACGCGCGACGATAACCTCGACACCATCGCGACGAAGCTCCATGACGAAGGGCTCATCCAGTACAAATGGTTCTTCAAGCTCTTCGGCAGGGTGCGCCACGCCGAGAGCCGCATCGGCATCGGCACCTACAAGGTGGACAGCGACATGGACTATGACGCGCTCATCAACCGCATGAGCAACAAGAACGCATCGCTCACGGCGAACACCGTCAAGATCTCCATCCCAGAGGGCTACAACGTCCGCCAGATCATCGCGCTGATGGACAAGTACGGCGTGAACACGGCGGAAAAGCTGACCGACGCGGCGATGAACTCGGATTTCAGCTATTCCTTCATCGACAACAACAAGAAGGGCGACCTGACGCGCCTGGAGGGCTATCTCTTCCCGGATACCTACGAGTTCTTTGTGGACGAGGACCCGACGCACGCGCTGTCGAGACTGCTTGATAACTTCAACGCGAAGATGAACGACGAGCTGATGCAGAAGGTCGAAGCTTCCGGCTATTCGCTCAGCGACATCATCACCATCGCGTCGCTCATCGAAAAGGAGACGGACGGCACGGACCGCGAGAACATCGCGTCGGTCATCTATAACCGTCTCAACAACGTCGGCGAGACGTATCACAAGCTACAGATCGACGCCTCGCTCATTTACGGCCTTGGTGACAACTACACCGGCACGCTCACGAGCAGCGACCTCAATTACAACACGCCCTACAACCTCTCGATGTACGAGGGCTTACCGCCCACGCCCATCGCGAACCCCGGTCTCGCCTCCATCCAGGCGGCGCTCGAACCGGCGCAGACGAACTACTACTTCTACGCGCTCGGCAAGGACGGCGTGCACCACTTCTTCAAGACCTACGCGGAGCACTCGAGCTTCGTCAGCTCCAGCCAGTACGCAGGCTAACATAAAATGACGCGGCAGCGTGGCTTATGCCACGCTGCCGCTTTGAAAGAGGACAACGATGAGAAGAAAACCCGAGATCCTCGCCCCGGCGGGCGATATGGAAAAATTGCAGATGGCGGTGCTCTACGGCGCGGACGCGGTGTATCTGGCGGGCACGAGCTTCGGCATGCGCTCGTTCGCGGGCAACTTCACGCCCGAGGAGCTGCCGAAGGCCGTGCGCTTTGCGCACGAGCACGGCGTTCGCGTGCACGTGACGGTGAACACCATGCCGCGCAACGATGAGGTCGCGCGCCTGCCCGAGCACCTCGAGCGCTTGAACGACGCGGGGGTCGACGCGCTCATTCTGGCGGACCTCGGCGCGTTCACGCTCGCGGGAAGATACGCGCCCAAATGCGAGCGCCACATTTCGACCCAGCAGTCCATCGCCAACTACGAGTGCGCCCGCGCGTGGTACGATTTAGGCGCGAAACGCGTGGTGCTGGCAAGGGAAGTCTCTTTACAGGAAATTCGCGAAATGCGGGAGAAAATTCCCGAGGAACTGGAGATAGAGACCTTCTGCCACGGCGCGATGTGCGTGAGCTATTCGGGCAGGTGTCTTCTTTCGAACTACATGACCGGGCGCGACAGCAACCGCGGCCAGTGCGCCCAGCCCTGCCGCTACCAGTACGCGCTGATGGAGGAAAAGCGGCCGGGCGAATACTTCCCCGTTTTCGAGGACGAGAAGGGGACCTACATCATGAACTCGCGCGACATGTGCATGATCGACCATCTGGACAACATCATGGACGCGGGCATCGACTGCATCAAGATCGAGGGCCGCGCGAAGTCGGCCTACTATGCCGCCATCGTCACGGGCGCGTACCGCCACGTGCTCGACGATGTGGCCGCGGGCCGGGAGATCGACCCCGTCTGGCGCGACGAGGTGGAGCATGTGAGCCACCGGCACTATTCGACCGGGTTTTACTACGGTCAGCCGGGGCAGTATTACGACAATTCCCGCTACATCCGCGACTGGCAGGTCTGCGCGGTCGTGACGGAGTGCGGCGAGGACGGAAACGCGACGCTGTCGCTTCGCAACAAGTTCGCCGCGGGCGACGAGATCGAGCTCGTCGGTCCCGACTGCCGCCCGTTTACGATGACCGCGCCCGTGATGCGCGACGCCGAGGGCTTCGAGCTTTTGGAGCCGCGCACGCCGCAGATGATCTTTAAGATGAAGCTGCCGCGGCGCGTGCCGCCGATGAGCTTCGTGCGCCACGCGGTATCGCTGAGCGCGAAGGACTGAGGGGGACATGGCGATGACGGCGAACGAATACCAGAAACGGGCGATGGCGACGCTCAACCCCGCGCTCTCGCGCAGGGAGGTGCTCATCAACAGCGTGATGGGCCTTTGCGGCGAGAGCGGCGAGGCCATCGACATCGTGAAAAGTGGCTCGCGCAGGGGCACGAGCTCGATAAGGCGCACCTTGCCAAAGAGCTTGGCGACGTGGCGTGGTACCTTGCCGAAGCCGCGACCGCGCTCGACATGGACTTGGACGATATTTTGCGGCAGAATCTCGACAAGCTCGCCGCCCGCTATCCCGAGGGCTTCGACGCGCAGCGCTCGCGCGTGCGGCTTTCGGGCGATTTGTAAGAAATATTCCCGCTGTGCTAAATTTTCCTGCGCGGCGGGAACTTTTTTATGCCCTTTTCGTCTAATCAAGCAAAGCCCAATGAAGAAAGGACGTGCTTTTCATGAAACGACCCATCGCAATGCTGCTCTGCCTTGTGCTGACCATTTCACTCTACGCGGCCTGTTCTGAGAAAAAGGAGACGGCGGAGGAGCCGCCGTTCGTTTTCACGCGCGAGAATCTGCCGCGGCTGGACGGCTCGACCTCCACCGTGCCGCTGGCGCTCGCCGTGTGCGCGGAGGTGCTCGGCGAGAGCCGGGAGGACGTGCAGGACCTGGTCCACTTCAACAAGACCACGACGGCGTACTTCAACCTCCTTGAGGGCAATGCCGACCTTCTGATCGTCGGCGAAGCGAACGGCGAGGTGATGGCGCGCAAGGAGGAGCTGAACTTCGAGTGGGAAAAGCAGCCCTTCGCGACCGACGCGTTCGTGTTCGTCGTGAATGAGGATAACCCGGTCGATTCCATCACCGTCGCGCAGGCGCGGGACATTTACTCCGGGAAGATCACGAACTGGAGCGAGCTTGGCGGCGAGGACCGCCCCATCACGGCGCTGCAGCGCAACGAGGGCGCGGGCAGCCAGACGCTGATGGAAAAGCTCGTCATGCAGGGCACGCCCATGATGGACGCGCCGACGGAGTACATCGTCGCCACGATGGGGCAGCTGATGGAAGCCGTGAAGAGCTTCGACGGCTCGCCCGGCGCGATCGGCTACAGCGTTTACTACTACGCCGAGGAGATGAAGATGGCGCAGGGACTCAAGCTCTTAAAGCTCGAGGGCGTGGAGCCGAACCCCGACACCATCCGCTCGGAGACCTACCCGCTCGTGAACCCGAAGTATGTCGTCATCCCCGCGGGCGAGCCGAAAAACGCGCCGAACCGCGTGCTGTTCGACTGGCTTCTGAGCGAGGAGGGGCAGACGCTGATCGCCAAGGAGGGTTATGTCTCCATCCTCGATGTCGGCACCTTCCCCAAGACCGCGCCGCAGGTCGGCACGCGATTGAGCGAGGGCTACATGGGCGAGCTGAAGGCCTCGGACGGCTACGGTCTGCTCGTGCCCTACGCGGGGCGGCGGCTGATGGACGACTGGCCCGCCGCGACGGGCTGCGTCTACGGGCTGATGACCCTGGACGGCGTGGCCGTGACGGACGCGGTGTACTCGAACGTCTATTACCCGAGCTATTACGAAAACTATGAGCGCCACCCGATGCCGGTGCTCGTCCTGATGCAGGGGCAGGCGTCGGACAGCGCCGACGGCGTTGTAACGTACTACACCGTGGCGGCGTCAGACGGCAGCTGGATTATGGAGGAGCAATACAGCGCGGTGAGCGCGAGCAAACACGGCCTGCTGCTGTTCGGCGGAGACGCGCTGACCGTGACGGACACCGACGGAAACGTCACGCAGCGGATATCCTATCAGGAGATGGGAATTTCTGATGAGGATGTAGGGAATATGGTCTCCAGTCTCCTGTGGGGCGGCGATCCCAGCGGACGCCGCAGCGGCGACTGCATTGCAATCGGCTGGGCCGATGAAGATTCCTACCAGAACATCCGCTATTACGATCTTTCCACCGGCGAGACCAGCGAGATGGCATGGGATGCGTTCGACGATCTGGAAGAGGACAACGCCGCCGATGCTGAAAGACCGGTCTATGCCATCGAGGATGCGACCCCCGTGGTGGACGAAGCCCTCGGCAGCGATGCGCCGGGGCTGCTGAGTGTATATGATGCCGATGAAAACGGCGTTGTCCTCCGCTATTACCGCGAGGACGGCACGCCCATCGAGAGCCTGACGCTGCGCGGTGAAAAATGGTACCGGCAGGTCGCCCTGCGCGGCGGGCTCATCGAGGTGCTGGACCTCAACACCGCGTCGTATTACGACCTTGAAACGCTGGACTGCGTGTTTGAGACCTGCCTTGGCTACGAGGCGGACTGAGAGAGGGGAGAGAGATGAAAAGCGTCAAAAAGACAAAGCGCGCCGTTTCCATCCTCATGTGGGCCGCGGTGATCCTCGCGCTTTTTTGGTGGACCGCGCCCGAGCAGCGGGTGAGTCGGTTCGTGGGGCGGTACGGCGCGGAGCTTACAGAAATTTTAAAGGATGAGCCGCCCGGTATCCCGACCGACGTGCCCGAAAAGCTCGGCGGCGTGAACTACCGGTATACGCACGACTGGCTCGGCGAGCATCCGATGGACGAATTTGGCTTTGGCTCGGCATTCCTGCACGGACGGCAGTATTACGGCTGCTACTATTCGCCCGACGATGTGCCGCTCGGCTTCCAGAACACAGCGGTCACGCTCACGGCGGACGGCGCGGACCGCTGGACGTGGCACACCGACGGCGGCAAGCACGGCATGACGAAAAAGCTCACGGACAATTGGTACTATTACGAAGCATGGCTTTAAAAGAAAAGGCACTCTCTTTGAGAGTGCCTTTTTCGATCTGGGGAGGGCTTACTTCTGCGCCTTGAGCAGCCTGCGCTGGGCAAGGATGCCCGGCAGGATCGCGCACAGCGAGCCTGCAAGGAAGCACACGATGCCGAGGATCATGTTGAGGGGGATATCCTCTTTGAGGAAAATGAGCGCGAAGATCGGCGCGAGGATGGGCTTTAAAAAGAAAATGAGCGACGCTTCCTGTGCCGACGTTTTCTCCATCGCCGTCATGTGGCAGACGAAGCCGCCCGCGGAGTTGATGCAGCAGATATAAAGCAGCGCCGGGACGGCGGAAGCAGGGATGTTCTCAAACAGGGGAACACCGACCAGAAGGTCCAGCCCGACGGAGCCATAGAGCGCCGCGCCCGCGGCCGTGCGGCCGAAGAGCAGGATGAGCACAAGCTCGGACGCGCCGAAGAGGAAGCTCAGGCACGTGACGGCGATGCCGCCGAAGCGCGGCGTGCGCTTTTTGCCGAACACGCTGTAGAGCGAGAACATCACGGCGGAGAGGATGGCCAGCACCGCGCCCGTGGGGTCGAGCGAGGCGTGGATGGGATCGATGATGATGAGCGCCGCCGTGAGCTCCAAAATGAGCGCGATGATGTGGTTGCGGTGGATCTCCTCGCGCAGGAAGAGATGGGCGAACACCGTGACGAAGATCGGGTTGCAGGAGAAGATGACCGCCACGACCGACGCGCGCGTGTAGGTGACGGACATCTGGTAGAGCGACATTGCGATCACGACGCAGAGAAAGCCGGAGGCGGCGAAAAAGCCGATGTCCCGGCGGGTGAGCGAAGCGTTTTTCTTTTTCATCGAGCGCGCGGCGAAGGGAATGAGCAGGACCCCGCCGACGAGAAAGCGCAGGCAGGTGATCTGCATGGGCGCAAACACGCCGTGCACGGTTTTGAGCATGACCTCCATCGTGCTGAAAATGACGGCACAGAGGACGATATAGACATAGCCGGAGCGGGAACGGTTCATAGCGATTCTCCCTTCATCATTCAAACGAAAGCAGTATATGCCATTTTCTGCCCAAAGGCAAGGGATGCTTGACAAAAGCTGAATTTGAGATATAATAACGCAAGTAAAACGCGATGAAAAAGTCAGCTTTGCAGACGAGCCTGAAGCGAGAGGGGAATGGTGCAAGCCCTCGGCCACCGGTGCGAGGCAGCCGCTTTGGAGCCGTCCGCGAGGAGCGGAACGCCTCGTCCCCGTTACCGGACGGCTAAGATGCTTTCCCCCAAGCGGAAAGATAATTAGGGTGGTACCGTGAAGTGTCAAGTCTTCGCCCCTATGTGTAGGGACGGGGGCTTTATTTTTTGGAAAGGAACAGAATATGCGCAAAAAAGTGTGTCTGCTGTTATTGCTCGCCATGTTGCTCGCGTTCGCTTTGGCCGGCTGCCGCGGAAACGAGCTGCCCGACGGCATGGACGAGGACAAGGTCTCGAGCGCGGGACTTGCCGTCATGTCGCAGCTGACGAAAGGCGAATATGAAGAGGTCTACGACGCGCTGCGCGAGGACGTGCGCGAGCAGACGAGCGCCGATGCCATTGAAGAGATGATGGATACCGCGACCGAGGGGCGCGGCAGCTTCAAAAAGGTCAAGGATTCGATGGTGACGGGCGTGACGGACGCGGACGAGCCGCATGCCATCGCCGTCATCGGCGCGAAATACGACAAAAAGTCCGTGGTGTTCCGCATCGCGTTCGATACGGAGATGAACCTTATCGGACTGGATGTGAGAGGGAAGTGAGCAGATGACAAGAAAAATCATCGACATGACGAAGGACCCACGCGGCGGCCAGTTTGAATACTTCCGCACGATGACCGACCCGTGGGCGGGCATCACGGTTCCGGTGGATATTACGGATCTTCTTGCTTCGCTTAACGGCCGTCCGTTTTTCCTCAGCTATCTCTATGCGGTGATGCGCGCGGCGAACGCCGTGCCCGAGCTGCGGCGGAGATTGCTGCCCGACGGTCAGGTCGTTGAGTATGATCACTGTGACCCGTCGTACACCGTGATGAAGCCCGACGGCACGGGCGTTTACGTCTACTGCCTGCTTGAGGACGATCTGTCGTCTTACGAAAAGTTTGTCGCCGAGGGCAAGCGGCGGCAGAAGGAGACGCTCGAGCGCGGTACGCTGACCGAGGATGGCGACGTGCTGGCGAATTTCTTCGTCTCCTGCGTGCCGTGGCTCTACTACACGCAGATCAAAGAGCCCGCCGGCGGCGCAGACGACAGCAATCCGCGCTTCGCCTGGGGAAAATACCGCGAGGAAAACGGCCGCATGATGCTGCCGATGTCACTTTTCATCAACCACGCGCTCTGCGACGGATGGCACGTCACGCAGTTTTATAAAAATCTCGACCGTGAGCTCGCGGAATTGAGCGCTTATCTGAAAACACAGAACGAACAACAGTAAATTTTACAATAAAAGGAGAAACCAACCATGTCTCAGCCCAAGTATTACGGTCTCAATGAGCTGCGGGAAATGTTCCTGCACTTTTTTGAGACAAAAGGCCATCTGCGCCTGCCCAGCTTTTCCCTGATCCCGCAGAACGACGCGTCGCTGCTGCTCATCAACTCCGGCATGGCACCGATGAAGCCGTTCTTCACCGGCGAGCAGGAGCCGCCGCGCCATCGCGTGACCACCTGCCAGAAGTGCATCCGCACCGGCGATATCGAGAACATCGGCCACACGGCGCGCCACGGCACGTACTTTGAAATGCTCGGCAACTTCTCGTTCGGCGACTACTTCAAGACCGAGGCGATCCACTGGGCGTGGGAGTTCCTCACAAGCCCCGAGTGGGTGGGCCTTGACCCTGACCGTCTCTATCCCTCCGTGTTTGCCGGCAACGAGACCACGCCCGCCGACGACGAGGCCTTCCGCATCTGGCACGAGGAGATCGGCATTCCTGAAGACCGCATCTTCAAGTTCGGCAAGGAAGACAACTTCTGGGAGCACGGCTCGGGTCCCTGCGGTCCCTGCTCCGAGATCTACTATGACCGCGGCGAGAAGTACGGCTGCGGCAAGCCCGGCTGCACCGTCGGCTGCGAGTGCGACCGCTATATGGAGGTCTGGAACATCGTCTTCTCCCAGTTCGACAACGACGGTCACAACCACTATACCGAGCTCAAGCAGAAAAACATCGACACCGGCATGGGCCTCGAGCGTCTGGCCGTTGTCTGCCAGGACGTTGATTCGCTTTTCGACGTAGACACGGTGATGAACATTACGAACAAGGTCACCGAGATCACCGGCGCGAGCTACGGCCAGAGCCGCGAGAAGGACGTTTCGCTGCGCGTCATCACCGACCACATCCGCTCGGCGTCCTTCATGATCTGCGACGGCGTGCTGCCGAGCAACGAGGGCCGCGGCTACGTGCTGCGCCGCCTGCTGAGAAGAGCCGCGCGCCACGGCAAGCTCCTCGGCGTGAACCGCCCGTTCCTCTATGAGGTCGTGGACACGGTCGTGCACGAGAACGAGGGCCACTATCCCGAGCTGCGCGAGCGTCAGGCCTATATCACCAAGGTCGTGCGCACGGAGGAGGAGAACTTCGCCAAGACCATCGACGGCGGCATGAAGATCTTCACCGAGCTTCTGAACGCCCACAAGGAGAAGGGCGAGACGGTCTTCTCCGGCGCGGACGCGTTCAAGCTGTACGACACCTACGGCTTCCCCATCGACCTGACGGTCGAGATGGTCGAGGACGAGGGCATGACGCTCGACCGCAAGGCCTTTGACCACGAGATGCAGGAGCAGAAGACCCGCGCCCGCGAGGCGCGCAAGGCGCTCGGCGATCTCGGCTGGGCGGGCGTTGAGTTCGGCAAGGACGTGCCGTCCACCGAATTTGTCGGCTATGAGCATGATGCGATCGACGATGCGAAGATCGTCGCGCTGGTGGTCGAGGGCGAGCAGGCCGAGGCCATGATGAGCGGCGTGGAGGGCATCATGGTACTCGACAAGACCCCGTTCTACGCGGAAATGGGCGGTCAGATCGGCGACACGGGCCTCATTCGCTGCGGCGAAGCCGTCTTCGAGGTCACGGACGTGCAGAAGAACAAGGGCGGCAAGTTCATGCACACCGGTAAGGTCGTGTCCGGCAGCTTCCAGCTCGGCGACACCGTGGAAGCCGCCATCGACTCCGAGCGCCGCATGGCCATCCGCCGCGGCCACACCGCGACCCATCTGCTCGACGCCGCGCTCAAGGCGGTGCTCGGCGACCATGTGCATCAGGCGGGTTCTCTTGTTGAGCCTGACCGTCTGCGCTTCGACTTTACGCATTTTGAGTCCATCACGCCCGAGCAGCTGCTTGCGGTCGATACGTTCGTCAACGACGCGATCCTGCGCGGCATTCCCGTCGTGACCGAGGTGCTGCCCATCGAGGAAGCGAAGAAGAAGGGCGCGATCGCGATGTTCGGCGAAAAGTACGGTGACATCGTCCGCGTCGTCGAGATGGGCGATGTGTCCATGGAGTTCTGCGGCGGCACGCACCTTGACAACACCGCCAAGGTAGGCCTGTTCCGCATCAAGAGCGAGGGCAGCGTCGCTTCCGGCGTGCGCCGCATCGAGGCCATCACCGGTAAGCAGACGCTCGAGGAGCTGCGAAATGGGCAGGAGAAGCTCCTGCGCGCGGCCCAGATGCTCAAGACCACTTCGAATGAGCTGGAGAGCCGTATCGGCGGCATGCTCAATGAGATGAAGGACATCAAGGCCAAGCTCGAGAAGTTCAAGGAGCAGGCGTCGCTCGGCGAAGCGCGCACGTTCCTGACGTCCGCTAAGGAGGTCGGCGGGCTGCGCCTTGTCACCGCCCAGCGCGACGGCATGGACGCGAACGCCCTGCGCAAGCTCGGCGACTTCCTGCGCGACAAGGAGCCGAAGATCGTCGGCGTGCTCGCCTCTGTCAACGAGGGCAAGGTGACGCTTCTGGCTGTCTGCGGCAAGGAAGCGGTCTCGAGCGGCGTGAAGGCCGGCGACATCATCAAGGCCATCGCGCCCATCTGCGGCGGCAAGGGCGGCGGCAAGGGCGACAGCGCCATGGGCGGCGGCACCGAGGTCAGCAAGGTCGATGACGCGCTCGCGGCGGTGGATGATTTCATCCTGAGCAAGCTGGGTTAATGGCGATGCTGCCGAAGGATCCGGCGATGCTTTTGAGCGTCGTGAACACGAAGCTGCGCGATTTTTACGATTCGCTCGATTCGCTCTGCGACGATCTGGACGCGGAGCGCGAGAGCGTCGAAAAAACGCTCGCGGGCATCGGCTACACCTACGATGCCGAGAAAAATCAATTCGTGTAATGTAAAATTACTTTATAGAAAATCTTACGGAAAGGAGTGAAAAATATGTCGGATTGTCTGTTCTGCAAGATCATCGCGGGCGATATCCCGTCGAACAAGGTCTATGAGGACGGCCTGTGCTATGCCTTCAACGACATCGCGCCCCAGGCGCCGGTGCACTTTCTGGTGATCCCGAAGGAGCATATAGCTTCCGTCGCGGGCATCAACGAGGACAACAGCGCCATCGTCGCGCACATCTTCGAGGTGATCGCGAAGCTCACCAAGGAAATGGGCATCGAGAGCTACCGCGTCGTGTCCAACATCGGCGAGCAGGCGGGCCAGAGCGTGCCGCACCTGCACTTCCATGTGCTGTCGGGCCGCGATATGACATGGCCTCCGGGCTGATGGGTTCCCCTTAGGGGAACGCACAATAAAGGGGGTATTCTCTTTTCGAAGAGAATACCCCCTTTTGAACCCCCAGAGAAAGACGAGGGGAGTCCCCTTCGACCCCCGCCATTGGCAGTCTGGGGCTTGAAGAACTGCACGCGCTGCGCAATCGGGCGCGGTGTGATCCTGCCGCCCGCAGGCGGCATTTTCTTCCTTGCCAAATGGCAGGAATTGTTGTATGCTTACATGCATAATGTGAAGCCGTATGGGTGAAGATTCTCTTGGAAATGTTACCAAATGGTAGCATAAATCCGAGGTGATCTCATGTATTTTCAGCGGCTGGAGGACCTTCGGGTAGACAATGACAAAACGCAGATTGAGATCGCGCAATATCTCAACCTGAATCGCAATGTTTATTGGCGATATGAAAAGGGCGAGCGGGAGATCCCCGTGTGGGCGGTCATCAAGCTCGCCGACTATTACCGCGTCAGCACCGACTATCTGCTTGGGCTGACGGACGATCCCGCGCGCCGATGAGGGTGCTGGCGATCTTCTGCGCGGCATTTGCCGCGGGCGTCGCGCTCGCGCAGTACCTGTTGAGCGCGCAGTGGGCGCTCCTATTGTGCGCCGCGCTTTTGGCGGCGGCACTCGTCATGGGTCTTTGTGGCTGCGCGAGCAGGCGCGGGGACTGGGCGAAGCGCGCCTTTTTGTGCGCGCTGGGGCTTGCCCTCGCACTGGGGTACAACACGGCTTACGCGCGAATTGTCAAAGCGCCGAACGACGCGCTGCTCGGCACGCAGGAGACGGTAGAAGCCGAGCTTCTGGGCTATGCCGAGGAGACGAGCTACGGCGCGAAGGTCACGGTGAAGATCTTGAACCGCGGCCTTCCGGGCAGGGCCGTCTACTACGGCGATAAGGAGCTTTTATCGCTCGCGCCCGGCGCGCACGTCAGGGCGGAAGCGCTCTTCAACAGCGCGACCGACCCAACGGCAAAGGGATTAAAGCTCAGGAACTTTACAGCGAAGGGCGTTTATATCCTGCTCTATCAGCGCGGTGAGCCGGTCTATGAGACGGCGAACGAGGGCGCGCTTCGCTACCTTCCGCAGCGCATCGCGCACCGGCTCGGCGAGACGATCTCCATGAGCTGCGGCGAGCGGGAGGGGGCCTTCCTGCGGGCGCTGCTGCTGGGCGACAAGAAGTACCTCGACGAGGAGGACGCGAGCAACCTGTCTGAGGTCGGGCTGTCGCACGTGATGGCGGTCTCGGGCCTGCACTGCTGCTTTTTAGCGTCACTCATCGGCGCGCTCATGGGCGAAAGACGGAGAAAGCTCCGCTGCGCCGTGACCATCCCGCTCATTTTCCTCTATGCCTTCGTCACCGGCCTGACGCCGAGCATCCTGCGCGCGTGCATCATGATCTCGATGGGCATGCTCGCGCCGCTTCTGGGGCGCGACAACGACCCGCCGACGTCGATCTCGTTCGCGCTGCTGCTCATTTTACTTAAAAATCCGTTCGCCATCGCGAGCATCAGCCTGCAGCTGTCGTTTTCCGCCGTGGCGGGCATCGTCTTCCTCACGCCGAAGCTCACAAAGCGCGCCCGCGGGAAGCGCAGGCTCGTGCGCGCGGCGCTGCTGTCGTTTTCGACGACGCTCGGCGCGATGGTGTTTTCCACGCCCCTTGCGTGCTACTATTTCGGCACGCTTTCGATCGTGTCGCTTTTGAGCAACCTCCTGTGCCTGTGGCTCGTGAGCGCCGTGTTCGCGCTGGGGCTTTTGTCGGTGCTGCTCGCGGCGGCCGTGCCGCAGCTCGGCGCGGCGTGCGCCTTTCTGCCGTCGCTCGGCATCCGCGCGGTGCTTTTCATCGCGGGAGTTTTGGAGGAGCTGCCGTTCCACGCGGTCTACTTCAACAGCGCGTTTTCTATCGCGTGGCTTATTTATGTGTACGCGATCTTTGCGGCCTGCGCGCTCGCAAAGCGCGGGAAGTACCGCTATATCGCGGCGGTGGGGCTGACGTTTCTGTCGCTTTTCGCCGCGGCGAAGGTCAACGCGCTGCACTATGAGCAGGGCGGGCTGAACGTCGTCGCGCTCGACGTGGGGCAGGGGGAGAGCGTGCTGCTCATCTCCGAGGGGCGCGCGGCGCTCGTAGACTGCGGCAGCAAGAATTCCTACATTGACGCGGGCGCGATCGCGGCGGACTATCTGCGCTCGGCCGGCGCGTCGCTTGACTCCGTGGTGCTGACGCACTATCACGAGGACCATTCCAACGGCCTTGCCGCGCTCTTTGCGCGCGTGGACGTGGGGACGCTCTACCTTGCCGATATCGACGCGGGCGAGGGGGACCGGGAGAAGGTCGAAGCGCTCGCCGAGCGCTACGGTGTGGACGTTCAATACGTCACCGAGGTGACGGACGTTGCGAACGGCGCATCGACGATGACCATTTACCCGCCGGTGGGCGAAAAGGGCGCGAACGAGCTGGGGCTGAGCGTTCTGTGCTCGCTCGGCGACTTCGACACGCTCATCACCGGCGATATGGATGCGAAAACCGAGACGAAGCTCGTCGGGACCTACGACCTGCCCGATATCGAGGTGCTGCTCGTGGGGCATCACGGCTCGAAGTATTCCACGGGCACGACGCTGCTCGAATCGGTGACGCCGGAGGTCGGCGTCATCAGCGTGGGCGACAACAGCTACGGCCACCCGACCGAGGAAGCGCTGCTGCGCCTGACGGACGCGGGCATGAGCGTATACCGCACGGATCTTCAGGGCAATATTTTGATCACAGTGAACTGAGAGGACTTTATGGCAGAGAGAAAAACGCCCAACAAGGGCTATCAGAAGCTCAAAAGCGACCTGAGCGCCGGGAACATCGGTCAGGTCTACATCTTTTACGGCGAGGAGAGCTATCTTCGCGAGTACTATCTGGGCGAGATCCGGAAAAAGCTCGTCCCCGCGGGCTTTGAGGAGTTCAACTATCACCGCCTGAGCGGCAAGACACTCACGATGCAGGAGCTGACCGAATCGGTCGAGGCGATGCCGATGATGGCCGAGCGCACGCTCGTCGTGGTGACAGACTGCGACCTTTTCAAGCTCTCCGAGGAGCAGCGCACGGCACTCATCGCGCTGCTCAACGACTTTCCGCCGTACTGCTGCCTTGTGTTCGTGTACGATCTCATTGAGTACAAGCCGAGCAAGACCTATAAAAAGCTCTATGAAGCGCTCGATAAGAACGCGCAGAGCGTCAAGTTTGAAGCGCAGGAGCGGAGCGATCTCATCAACTGGATCGGGCGGCGCTTCCGCGCGCTGGGCAAGGACATCGACGCGCAGACGGCGGAGCACCTGATCTTCACCTGCGGCGCGCTGATGACCGGCCTTGTGCCGGAGATCGAGAAGATCGGCGCCTACGCCAAGGGGAAGAACATCACGGTGGATGATATCAACGCCGTGGCCGACCCCGTGCTCGACGCGGTGGTGTTTGACATGACGAATGCCATCACGAAGGGAAACTACAGGCGCGCGTCGGAGCTTCTGGGCCAGCTTTTAAAGAAGCAGGAGGAGCCGTTCGTCATCCTTGCCGTCATCAGCAAGGAGCTGCGGCGCATCTACACCGCGCGCATCGCGCTCGACAACGGCAAGGACAAGCTCTGGCTCATGGAGCTGTGGGGGATGCGGTCAGACTATCCCGCGCGGCTGCTGCTGGAAGCGGCGCGCAAGACGACGAGCGAATGGTGCAGCCAGAGCTTACTCATGTGCCAGCGGCTCGACCAGCGCATGAAAAGCGAAAAGGGCATCGACAGCGAGGGCGAGCTCAAGCTCCTGCTGATGCGCCTTGCACAGGGGAAGTGAGCGCATGGCAAAACCGAAGGTCAAGGAAGTTATCGTCGTTGAGGGACGGTACGACAAAAATACGCTCTCGCAGGTCGTGGACGCGGTCATCGTGGAGCTCGGCGGCTTTGCCGTGTTCAACGATAAGGAAAAGCAGGCCTTTCTGCGAAGGCTCGCCAAAGAGCGCGGGATCATCCTCTTCACCGATCCCGACGGCGCGGGCTTTGTCATCCGAAACCGCGTGAAGGGCAATATCCCGGAGGGACGGGTCTTACAAGCCTACGTGCCGGACATCTACGGCAAGGAAAAGCGCAAGCGCAAGGGCGGCAAGGAGGGTAAGCTCGGCGTGGAGGGCATGAAGCCGGACGTGCTGCTGGACGCGCTGCGCCGCGCGGGCGCGACTATTGACAACGAGAACGCTGTAAAGGGAGATTCCATTACAAAAGCGGACATGATGGATTTCGGCCTCATCGGTCCAAACAGCGCGGAAAAGCGAAAAGCGCTGTGCAGAAAGATGGAGCTTCCCGAGCATCTGAGCGCGAACGCGCTGCTGGAGGTGCTGAATCTGCTGACCGACAGGGAAGGGCTCGCGGCGCTTTCCGCGCAGACGCAATAGCGGGCGAAATCATGCTTGCAATGCGCGCGAAAGCGCGGTATAATTCTTCTATTATTTTTGTTTGCCGCACGGCGAACGCAAAGAAAGGAATGAAGGACATGGCTGAGGAAGTCAAGACTGCCGCTTCTGAAAATGAAAGCGAGAGCAGGAACTTTATCGACACCTTTATCGAAGAAGACATTGCGGAGGGTGGGCGCTTCCAGGGCCAGCAGGTCCACACCCGTTTTCCGCCGGAGCCGAACGGCTATCTGCACATCGGCCACTGCAAGGCGCTGACCATCGACTTTGGCACCGCTGAGCGCTTCGGCGGCCTTTGCAACCTGCGCATGGACGACACGAACCCCACGAAGGAGGACGTCGAATTTGTCGACGCCATCAAAGAGGACATCCACTGGCTGGGCTTCGACTGGGGCGACCGTTTCTTCTACGGCAGCGACTATTTTGAAAAGGACTACGAGTACGCCGTTGAGCTCATCAAAAAGGGCCTTGCCTACGTCTGCGACCTGACGCCCGAGCAGGCGAGAGAGTACCGCGGAGACATCGGCAAGCCCGCCATCTCCCCCTACCGCGAGCGCGACGTGGAGGAGAACCTCGACCTCTTCGAGCGCATGAAAAACGGCGAGTTCCCCGAGGGCAGCCGCACGCTGCGCGCGAAGATCGACCTAGCGAGCGGCAACTTCAATATGCGCGACCCGGTCATCTACCGCATCCGCTATATGCACCATCACCGCCAGGGCGACAAGTGGTGCATCTACCCGATGTACGACTTTGCCCATCCCATTCAGGACGCGCTCGAGGGCATCACGCACTCGCTGTGCTCGCTCGAATTTGAAGCGCACCGCCCGCTCTACGACTGGGTCGTGAACAACGTCTCCGTGCCGTGCAAGCCGCGCCAGATCGAGTTTGCCCGCCTTGGCATCGACCACACGGTCATGTCGAAGCGCAAGCTCCGCAAGCTTGTCGAAGAGGGCATCGTTTCCGGCTGGGACGATCCGCGCATGCCGACGCTGTGCGGCCTGCGCCGCCGCGGCTTTACGGCAAAGTCCATCCGCAATTTCTGCGACCGCATCGGCGTCGCCAAGAGCGCGAACGTGGTCGAATACAGCTTTCTGGAGCACTGCCTGCGCGAGGACCTCAACGAGAAAGCCGAGCGCACAATGGGCGTGCTGCACCCGGTGAAGCTCGTCATCACGAACTATCCCGAGGGCAAGAGCGAGACCTTCTCGGTCGAGAACAACCCGACCGATCCGGAGTCCGGCACGCACGAGATCACCTTCTCGCGCGAGTGCTGGATCGAAGCGGACGACTTTATGGAGGTCCCCGTGCCCAAGTACAAGCGCCTGACGCCGAACGGCCCCGAGTGCCGTCTCAAGGGCGCGTACCTCATCACCTGCACGGGCTGCAAGAAGGACGAAAACGGCAACGTCGTCGAGGTCTACGCCGAGTACGACCCCAACTCTCCGGGCGGCGATCCCGCCGACGGCCGCAAGGTCAAGGGCGCGACGATCCACTGGGTTGATGCCGCGACCGCGATCGACGCTGAGGTGCGCGTTTACAGCGAGCTGTTCAGCGATCCCGCGCCCGACGGCGCGGACAAGGACTTCCTTGCCTGCATGAACCCCGACTCGCTCGAGGTGCTGCGTGGCTGCAAGGTCGAGCCGCGCATGCGCGACATCGCCGCGGCCTATGACAAGACCGAGAAGAAGGGCAAGACCGCGCCGAGCTTCCAGTTCATGCGCCTGGGCTATTTCTGCCTGGACAACAGGGACTGCACGGCGGACCATCTGGTCTTCAACCGCGCCGTCACGCTCAAGGACAGCTTCAAGAAGTAAAATCGGATAAAAAAGCTCCCGGCCGGATCCCGGCCGGGAGCTTTTATGTTGCTTGAAAAGGTTTTAGACGCTCTCGAGGATCTCGCGGGCGACGTACACGCCGCTTGCCGAGGCGTGGGACAGGGAGTGGGTGATGCCGCTGCCGTCGCCGATGACGTAAAGGCCCTTGTTTGAGGTCTCAAGGTGCTCGTCGAGCGCGACCTCCATGTTGTAGAACTTGACCTCCACGCCGTAGAGGAGCGTATCGTCGTTTGCGGTGCCCGGCGCGATCTTGTCGAGCGCGTAGATCATCTCGATGATGCCGTCCAGAATGCGCTTGGGGAGCACGAGGCTCAGATCACCGGGGGTCGCCGCGAGCGTCGGCGTGACGAGGCCTTCTTCGATGCGCTTGACCGTGCTGCGGCGGCCGCGGACGAGATCGCCGAAGCGCTGGACAATGACGCCGCCGCCGAGCATGTTGGACAGGCGCGCGATGGACTCGCCGTAGCCGTTGGAATCCTTGAACGGCTCGGAGAAGTGCTTGGCGACGAGAAGCGCGAAGTTCGTGTTCTCGGTCTGGAGGGACTTATCCTCATAGCTGTGGCCGTTGACCGTGACGATGCCGTTCGTGTTCTCGTTGACGACGATGCCGTTGGGGTTCATGCAGAACGTGCGGACGTTGTCCTCGAACTTTTCCGTGCGATAGACGATCTTGCTCTCGTAGAGCTCGTCAGTCAGGTGGGAGAAGACAACGGCGGGGATCTCGACGCGCACACCGATATCGACGCGGTTCGACTTCGTGGGGATCTTGAGCTCCTGGCACACGCCCTCCATCCACTTGCTGCCGACGCGGCCGACGGAGACGATGCACTTATCGCAGGTATAGTCCGTCTCGCCGACGGTGACACGGTAGCCTTCACCCTCGCGGGCGATGGTGGTGACGGGAGAATCGAAGTAGAAGTCGACCTTGTCCTTGAGCAGGTCATAGAGGTTCGAGAGCACGACGAGGTTCACGTCCGTGCCGAGATGGCGGACGGAGGCGTCGAGCAGGTTGAGCTTATTCTGGATGCAGAGCTTTTTGAACTTTGTGCCGGCGGTGGAGTAGAGCTTCGTGCCCTCGCCGCCGTAGGCCATGTTGATCTCGTCGACATAGTGCATGAGGTCGAGCGCCTGCTTTTTGCCGATGTACTCGTGCAGCGTGCCGCCGAAGTCGTTGGTGATGTTGTATTTGCCGTCGGAAAATGCGCCCGCGCCGCCGAAACCGCTCATGATCGAGCAGCTCTTGCAGCGGATGCAGGATTTGACCTTGTCGCCGTCGATGGGGCAGTGGCGCTTTTCCAGGCTGTGACCGGCCTCGAACACGGCCACGCGCAGGTCGCCGCGGTCCTTTGTCAGCTCATAGGCGGAGAAAATGCCGCCGGGGCCGGCGCCGATGATGATGACGTCATACTTCATGGAAGGATCCTCCATTGATTCCGGATTTGCCGGCGGAAGAACCTACCGGCGCAAAAATACATACTATATTATAATAAAACGAAGGATAAAGTCAAGAGAGCGCAGAGAAAAAGGACGGAAAAAATTCCGTCCTTTTACATGTTCTTTTTGATGCTTTTGATGGCGTTTTTCTCAAGGCGCGAGACCTGCGCCTGCGAGATGCCGATCTCGCTCGAGACCTCCATCTGCGTTTTGCCGTCGGAGTAGCGCAGGGCGAGGATGAGCCGCTCGCGCGCGCTCAGGCGAGAGAGTGCTTCCTTGAGCGCGATCTGCTCGAGCCAGTCCTCGTCGGTATTTTTGCTGTCGCGCACCTGATCCATGACGCACACGGCGTCGCCGCCGTCGGAGTAGACCGGCTCGAAGAGCGACACAGGGTCGCAGACCGCGTCCATGGCGAAAACGACCTCCTCGCGCGGGATGCCGAGCTCGCGCGCGATCTGTTCGACCGTGGGCTCTCGCTGCTGCTCGCGCTGGAGCTTTTCGCGCGCCTGCAGCACGCGGTAGGCCGTGTCGCGCATCGAGCGGCTGACGCGGATGGCGCTGTTGTCGCGCAGATACCGGCGGATCTCGCCGATGATCATCGGCACGCCGTAGGTGGAAAAGCGGACATTCTGCGAAATGTCGAAGTTGTCGATGGCCTTCAAAAGCCCCACGCAGCCGACCTGAAAGAGGTCGTCCGCGTTCTCGCCGCGCCCAGAAAAGCGCTGGATGACCGAGAGCACCAGCCGGAGGTTGCCCTCCACGAGCGCTTCTCGCGCGCTCTTGTCGCCCTGCTTTGCCCTTTGCAGCAGCGCATTCGTTTCCGCGGCGGTGAGCGTTGGCAGCTTTGCCGTGTTCACGCCGCAGATCTCCACCTTGCCGAGCATAAAAGAACCCCGCCTCCCTTGCAAAAAGCCTGCATTCAGTATGTCCGCGCGCGGCGGAAACATACCGGAGGGGAGACGGGGATATTTTTTATCGTTCGGCGAAGTACGATGGACTTCGCGCGCTCAACGGGTTCTCAGGAGAGAAGCCCGATGCCGAAGGCGATGATCGCGGCGTTGAAGAAGTCGTTGAAAAGTCCGCCGACCATCGGGATCACGAAGTAGGCCGAGGGGGAAGCGCCGTAGCGGCGGGAGACGGCCTGCATGTTGGCCATGGCGTTGGACGTGGCGCCCATGCCGAAGCCGACAAAGCCCGCGGTGATCATCGCGGCATCGTAGTCGCGGCCCATGATCGGGTAGACGACGAAGATGGAGTAGACGACGATCAGCACCACCTCGGCGGCGAGGGCGACGATCATCGGCAGCGCCAGGTCAACGAGCTGCCAGAGCTTGAGACCCGAGAGCGCCATAGAGAGGAAGATCGCAAGGAACATGTTGCCCATCGTGCCGATCTCCTCGGCGGGGAACTCCATGATCTTGAAGTGGTCGATCACATTGCGTACGATGACGGCCACGAGCATCGAGCCGATGTAGATCGGGAAGCTGAAGCCGCAGAGCTTCGTGAGCCAGACGCTGACGACGTTGCCGACGCCGGCGCAGAACACGAGCAGCAGGAAGCCGTAGACAAAGTTGTTGGAGTGGGTGTTGTAATGCGTATCGTCGGCATCCTCTTCCTCGACCTGGTCCACGAGCTCGTCGCGCAGATGGTTCTTGACGATGAGTCTGCGCGCGATCGGACCGCCGAGCAGCGAACCGAAGATCAGGCCGAACGTCGCGGCTGCGACGGCGACCGTCGTTCCGCCGATGGCGCCGGCGGCGTCAAGGTCGGGGCCGATGCCCGCTGCGGTGCCGGGACCGCCGATCATCGCGATGGAGCCGCAGGCAAGGCCGTAGAGCGGGTCCTTGCCCATGAGGGCCATCACGCCGCTGCCGACCACGTTCTGCAGCACGATCACGACGATGCTCAAAATCAGGAGCATGATGACGGCCTTGCCGCTCTTGAGAAGAAGCGGGATGCTGACGGTGAAGCCGACGGTCGTGAAGAAGAAGATCATAAAGACCGTCTGCAGCGTATCGTCAAAGGTGATGACCGCGGTGCCGGTGGCGTAGAGAATGGTGTTGAAGATCGCGAAGCACAGGCCGCCGACCAGGGGTGCGGGGATGCAGAAGCGGCCGAGCACGGGGAGCTTCTTCGTCAGCACCAGACCGAGCGCGTACATGGCGGCGCCGAGCGCAAGGGCATGGTACATATTGAGCTGGATCTCTGTCATGTTTGTTGGTAACCTCCGTAAAAAAGATTTGACCCTCCGGCATAGCCCGGAGGGAAACGCGGGAATGCGGTGCCGGGGAAGGGATAGGACGTCCTGCTCCCGCAATAGAATAGGAAGCGGGAGGGATGTCAATGGACTGCCGCTTTGCCGACTTCCGCTGCAAGGAAGTCATCAACATCTGCGACGGCTGCCGCCTGGGCTATGTAGGCGACATAGAATGCAGACTGCCCGACGGGCAGCTGACTGCTTTGATCGTGCCGGGACCGTTCCGCTTTTTCGGGCTGTTCGGCCGCGGCGAGGAGTACTACATCCCCTGGGAAAGCGTCAAGCAGGTGGGGGATGACATCATCCTGATCGACAAACCGTTTCCGCGGCAGGAGCCGCCGCGGCGGGAGCGCCGCGCACGCCGCCGGTTTTAGGCGGCAAAAACGGCCCGCCGGAAAGCGGACCTTGTATATTATAAGGATATTTTAAGCTTTTGCAAGCGCGATTTTTTAAAAATGCACTTTTTTTCTGCGAATAAGCAGAAAAAAGTTGCAGGAGCTGGCAAAAACAGGAAAAAGAAAAAGATCAGAAAAAAGAGCTTGCATTTTTCTTATGATGCGGGTATAATATCCGGGTATCCCGCATGGAGACCGGACTTCTTGTCTGTGCCATCAGGTTGGCAGGAGGGATGAAG
>JAYABH010000014.1:0-44345 GCA_037343695.1 bacterium
CGACGCAGCGGAGCTTCACAAAATGCTTGCCGCGTGGGGCGCGGTTGCCGCCAAGCTGAAAGCGGGGGAGATTACCAAAGAAGAATATGACCGCTGGCGCTACCGCTACCCTGAACTTGACACCTCCGGTCAGTGGCACAAGATCACGCCGTCGCAGGGACTGAGTGACCTGCTCCTTGCTGATCTCAAGGAACATAGCGAAGAATAACAAAAGGCTCTGCCGACCTTCTTTTACAGAAAGTCAGCAGAGCCTTTTTTCTCTCAATATAGGATTGGATGCGACAGCAAACCTGCAAACCATTCGCTCGCCAAAACAAGAACAAACAAAATGGCTTTGGTATCTGCTATCATTTTGCTATCAAACAGGAAATGAGATTTTCAAAAAGTGAGTGTTTTCAAGGCTTTGCAGCCCCTCATGTTCACTTTTTTCTCATTCCCACTCCACCGTTGCAGGCGGTTTGCTGGTGATGTCGTAGACGATGCGGTTGATGCCCTTGACCTCGTTGACGATGCGGCCGCTGATCTTGTCGAGCAGCTCATAGGGGATGCGGGCCCAGTCGGCGGTCATGAAGTCCTCGGTCGTCACGGCGCGCAGCGCGAGCACGCGGTCGTAGCTGCGGCCGTCGCCCATGACGCCGACGGTGCGCGTGTTGGTCAGCACGGCGAAGTACTGGTTCATCTTCTTGTTTTCGCCGGCCTTTTCCAGCTCCTCGCGGTAGATCGCGTCGGCAAGGCGCAGCGTGTCGGCCTTTTCCTTCGTGATCTCGCCCATGATGCGGATGGCAAGGCCCGGGCCGGGGAACGGCTGGCGGGAGACGAGGTATTCGGGAAGCCCCAGCTCGCGGCCGAGTTGACGCACTTCATCCTTAAAGAGCAGGCGCAGCGGCTCGATGATCTCCTTGAAGTCGACATAGTCAGGAAGACCGCCGACGTTGTGGTGGCTCTTGATGACCGCGGCGTTGCCAAGGCCGGATTCGATGACGTCGGGGTAGATCGTACCCTGAGCGAGAAAGTCGACCGCGCCGATCTTCTTCGACTCTTCCTCGAACACGCGGATGAACTCTTCGCCGATGATCTTGCGCTTGCGCTCGGGATCGGAGATGCCAGCGAGCTTCGAGAGGAAGCGGCCCTCGGCGTTCACGCGGACAAAGTTGATGTCCCACTTCTTGAACGCCGCCTCGACCTCGTCGCCCTCGTTGAGGCGCATGAGGCCGTGGTCGACAAAAACGCAGGTGAGCTGGGGGCCGACGGCCTCGGCCAGCAGCGCCGCCACGACGGACGAGTCCACGCCGCCGGAGAGCGCCAGCAGCACGCGGCCGGAGCCGACCTTTTCGCGCACGGCGGCGATGGCGGTATTTTTATAGTCGCCCATCGTCCAGTCGCCCTTCGCGCCGCAGACCTCGTAGAGGAAGTTGCGGATCATGTCCTTGCCGTACTCGGTGTGGTTGACCTCGGGATGGTACTGCACGCCGTAGAAGCCGCGCTTCTCGTCGCAGATGGCGACGTTGGGGCAGGCGTCGGAATGCGCGACGAGGGAGAAGCCCTCGGGCACCTTTTCCATATAGTCGCCGTGGCTCATCCAGGTGACGCTCTTTTCGGGAAGGCCCTTGAAGAGCTTGCAGGACGTGTCAAAGAACGTGTCGGTCTTGCCGTATTCGCGCGCGGTCGCGTCGTTCGCGGCCACGACCTTGCCGCCGAGATGGTGCGCGATGAGCTGGCAGCCGTAGCAGATGCCGAGCACCGGCACGCCCGCGTCGAAGAGCGCGGGATCGACGTGGGGCGCGTCCTCGAGATAGACGCTGTTCGGCCCGCCGGTGAAGATGAAGCCGATGGGCTTCATCGCGAGCAGGTCCGCGAGCGGGGTCGTGTAGGGCTTGACCTCGCAGTAAACGCCGCATTCACGCACGCGGCGGGCGATCAGCTGGTTATACTGACCGCCGAAATCCAGTACGATGATGGTTTGATGATTCATGTTTCAGTTCTCCTGCCGTATCCGGTAATATGGTAAGAGCATCATATCATAGCTTTTGACATTTTACCAGCGGTATTGCAAAAATAAAAAGGGCGCGCGGTCATAAGACCGCGCGCTCGAGCGCTGCCGCGACAAAGCCGCGGAACAGGGGATGCGGCTTATTCGGGCGGCTCTTGAATTCGGGATGGAACTGCGCGCCGACGAACCAGGGGTGGCTCATGGACTCCACGATCTCCACGAGCGTGCCGTCCGGGGAAAGACCGGCAAGGCGCATGCCCGCGTCCGTAAAGTCGCAGCGGAAGTCGTTGTTGAACTCGTAGCGGTGGCGGTGGCGCTCCCAGACCTCCGGCGCGCCGTAAAGCGCGCGGGAGAGCGAGCCCTCCTCAAGCATGCAGGGGTACTTGCCCAGGCGCATCGTGCCGCCCTTCGCCGTCACGCCGATCTGCTCGGGCATGAGCGCGATGACCGGGTGCGCCGTGGTGGAGGAGAATTCCGCGCTCGTCGCGTCGTCCCAGCCGAGTACGTGGCGCGCGAACTCGATGACCGCGATCTGCATGCCAAGGCAGATGCCGAGATACGGGATGCCGCGCTCGCGCGCGTACTGCGCGGCCAGGATCATGCCCTCGATGCCGCGGTCGCCGAAGCCGCCGGGGACTAAAATGCCGCTGCAGCCGCAGAGCTTCTGGGCGATGTTGTCCGCCGTCAGCGTTTCGGAATCGACCCACTGGATCTCGACGCTCGCGTCGCAGGCCGTGCCCGCGTGGAAAAGCGACTCGACGACGCTCAGGTAAGCGTCGTGCAGGCCGACGTATTTGCCCACGAGCGCAATGCGCACGTGGCGGTGCACGCCGTGAATTTTACTGACCAGCGCGCGCCATTCGCTCATGTCCGGCTCGCCGCAGTCAAGGTTCAGCTTGCGGCACACCACGCGGCAGAGCCCCTCGTGCTCGAGCAGCAGCGGGACCTCGTAGAGCGTGGACGCCGTCGCGTTCTGGATGACGCAGTCAGGCTCCACGTTGCAGAAAAGCGCGATCTTGCGGCGAATGTCCTCGGTGATGGGCGCGTCCGTGCGCACGACGAGCACGTCCGGCTGGATGCCCTCGCTCAGCAGCTCCTTGACCGAGTGCTGCGTGGGCTTGCTTTTGAGCTCGCCGCTGCCGGGGATGGTGACGATCAGGGGCACGTGGATGAAGAGCACGTTCTCGCGCCCGCGCTCCGCCGCGACCTGACGGATGGCTTCAAGAAACGGCTGGCTCTCGATGTCGCCGACCGTGCCGCCGATCTCGGAGATGGCGACGTCGGTCTCGCCGTCGTCCATGTCGTAGATGCGGCGCTTGATCTCGTCGGTCACATGCGGGATGATCTGCACCGTGCCGCCGAGATACCCGCCCTGGCGCTCACGGTTCAGAACGCTCCAGAAGATCTTGCCCGAGGAGACGGAGGACTTCTGGTCCAGCGCTTCATCGACGAAGCGCTCGTAGTGACCGAGGTCCAGATCGGTCTCCGCGCCGTCGTCGGTGACAAAGACCTCGCCGTGCTGATAGGGGCTCATCGTGCCGGGATCGACGTTGAGGTAGGGGTCGAACTTCTGGTTTTTGACCTTCAGCCCGCACTGCTTCAGAAGCCGCCCGAGCGACGCCGCGCAGATGCCCTTGCCCAGCCCCGACACCACGCCGCCGGTGACAAAAATGTACTTCATAGACTTTCTTCCTCCTAAAAAATTTCGCGCCGCAGCGCGAAATAAATTTCAATTATAAATCGCCGCGACATGCGCGTGGCGATTTATTCCTCGCGCTCCGCGCGTGTCGCAGCCGCCCTGAGGGCGGCAAGGCAGGAAGCGGAGTGAAATCCCCACTCAAAAAGGACGCTCTCGCGAGCGTCCTTTTTGACTTTTAAACAGAGAAGAGCAGCTCGCAGAAGGTCGGGTACGGCCAGTACTTCGAAGCCGTCAGCACCTCCAGCTTGTCGATGATCGCGCGCACGGTCTTCATGCGCTCCTCGACCTTGTCGTGGTAGTAGTGCAGCAGCTCCTCGGGCTGGGCGCTTTCCGAAACGGTCTCCAGCGCGGTCTTGAGGGCGATGGTCTCCTCAAGCAGCTGCTCGTTGAGCGAGCTGACCGCGTTCGCGAGCGAGGTCTCCACGTGGCAGGCGAGCTCCGGCGCGGCCGCGCGCTTGGCGGAGATGGTGGAGCACAGCGCCGCTTCATACTCCGACGCGGCGTTCAGGATGCCGTGCTGGACCATGTCCACGAGCGTCGCCGCCTCGATGCGGATGACCTTGCAGTACTTCTCGATATGAACTTCGTGGCGGGAGAAAATTTCTTCCTTGCTGTAAACGCCCTGGCGCGTCAGCAGCTCAATGTTCTTGGGCAGGATGTAGGTCGGCAGCGCCTCGGCGGTGTTGTGCAGGTTGGCAAGGCCGCGCTTTTCAGCCTCCTTGATCCAGGCCTCTTCATAGCCGTTGCCGTTGAAGATGATGCGGCGGTGGGCGGAGAACGTGTCGCGGATCAGCTTGTGGAGCGCGGCGGTGAAGTCCGGCGCGTCCTTGAGCTGCGCGTAGAATTCGTCGAGCTCTTCGGCCATGATGGTGTTGAGGATCGTGACCGGGCCCGCGATGGACTGCGAGGAGCCGGGCATGCGGAACTCAAACTTATTGCCGGTGAAGGCGACGGGCGAGGTTCGGTTGCGGTCGGTCGTATCCTGCGGGATGGCGGGGAGCACGTCCACGCCGATGCGCAGGGACTTGTGCTCGGGCGCGGTGTAGTCGTTTTCGCCGACGATGGCATCGATGATGCCCTCAAGCTCGGTGCCGAGGAAGACGGAGATGACAGCCGGGGGCGCTTCCTGCGCGCCGAGACGGTGATCGTTGCCCGCGAAGGCGACGGAGCAGCGCAGAAGCTCCTGATACTCATCCACGCCCTTGATGAACGCGGCGAGCACCAGCAGGAACACGGCGTTCTGGCTCGGCGTCTTGCCGGGGGAGAAGAGGTTTTTGCCAGTGTCGGTCGAGAGCGACCAGTTAACGTGCTTGCCCGAGCCGTTGACGCCCGCGAAGGGCTTTTCGTGCAGCAGGCACACAAGGTTGTGGCGCTCGGCGACCTTTTTCATCGTCTCCATGACGAGCTGGTTTTGGTCGCTCGCGGTGTTGGCGTCGGTGTAGATGGGGGCCATCTCGTGCTGGCCGGGGGCGACCTCGTTGTGTTTGGTCTTGGAGAGCACGCCGAGCTTCCACAGCTCTTCATCGAGCTCTTTCATGTAGGCGGCCACGCGGGGACGGAACGCGCCAAAGTAGTGGTCGTCCAACTCCTGACCTTTCGGGGGCTTTGCGCCGAACAGGGCGCGGCCGCACAGGCGCAGGTCCATGCGCTTTAAGTACAGCTCGCGGTCGATGAGGAAATACTCCTGCTCCGCGCCGATCTGCGGCGTGACCTTTTCCGCGTCGTCGCCAAATAACTTGAGCACGCGCACCGCCGCGCGGTCGACCGCGGCTATGGAGCGCAGCAGCGGCGTCTTCTTGTCGAGCGCGTCGCCGCTGTAGGAGCAGAACACCGTCGGGATGCAAAGGCTGCCATCTTTGATGAAGGCAAACGCCGTGGGGTCCCAAGCGCTGTAGCCGCGGGCTTCAAACGTGGCGCGCAGGCCGCCGTTGGGGAAGGAGGACGCGTCGGGCTCGCCACGCACCAGCTCCTTGCCGGAAAAGTCCATCATCACGCGGCCGCCGCCGGCGTTGTTGATAAAGCTGTCGTGCTTTTCCGCCGTCACGCCGCTGAGGGGCTGGAACCAGTGCGTGAAGTGCGTGGCTCCACGCTCCAGCGCCCAGGTCTTCATCGCGTCGGCGATTTCGTTTGCCGCGGAAAGAGGAAGGGGCTGCCCGCTCTTCAAACAGCCGCGCCAAACGTCCATGGCGTCCTGCGGCACATACTGCTCCATCGTGCGTTCGTTGAACACAAGCGAGCCAAAAAGCTCAGGAATGCGAGTCGCTTCACTCATGATCCAGACCTCCTGATTCTGAAATAAAAAATTTGATAAGTAATGATACTGCACGGGGGCGAGCAGCGTCAATACTTTGTTTTTCCAACTTTCTCCGCGCTTTAACAAGGTGGAATGTGCGGGGTGAACGAAATTATGAAAGTTTAAGAACTTTTTCTTGCATGAGAAAATCCGCTGTGCTATAGTTAACCTGAACCCACCCTTGCCGGAAACGTTCACCGCGGCAGGAGCGGGCCTTCCTTTTTCTCCCGCCGAAGCGGCGGGGCATGACGGAAAACGACAAAAAGGAGCGTGCGCGCCATTGCGGCGTGCACGCTCCTTCTGCAATTATTTGATGGTCGAGCTGTCGTTTAAAACGCTCGTGCTGTAAAGGAACAGCACGTCCTGCGCGTCAAACTCGATGAAATTTCCGAGCATCGCCGGGGAGAGGTAGCGGATATCGACGAGCGTGATCTCGCTGTAGCTTTCCGCGAGCAGCGGGATCAGGCTCGCGGCGAAGGAGTCGCGGAATACGATGAGCTTCCGCTCCGTTTCGGCGTTCGGGTTCTCGATGCGCAGCAGCGACTTCGGCCCCGAGAGGAAAATCTCGTAGGGGTCGTTCCCCTCGGCCTTTTCCAGTGTGTAGACGGGGAGATATTCGCCGCTTTCGTAGTCGTACACGCGGCAGCTTTCCAGCGTGTCGTTTGTCAGATACGTGAGCGCGTCGGGCTGCATGGGCAGCGCCGACTGCCCGCGGTACACGCCGGAAAACGGCGTATCGAGCGTGACGGACGTGAAGTCGTCGGAAATGCTTACGTCCATTGCGTCGGCTAAAAGGGAAGCGACGGGCAGGAGCGCCTCCTGCCGCCAGTGCGTGTCGGTGCGGTAGTAGGACGAGAGGGAGAGCCGCTCCGTCAGGTCGATATACCCGGCGAAGTCCGCCTTTTCGCGCACCAGACGGAAGAATTTGTCGTAATCCATCGCGGGATAGCCGTTCTGCGCTGCGAGAAAAAAGTTCTTGTCGGGCACAACGGAGAGGTACACGTTTGCGCCCGTGTTCTTCAGATACGTCTCGTACACGTAGCGGAAGCGGTCCGCCGCGTGGCCGATGGAATCCTCGTTGATGGTGTCGTCAAACTTTGCGGCGTAGCCGTCCGCGACGTAGATGCCGTTGTTGTCCCGCTCGCCGAAAAGATAGCGGACCGAAAGCGCCTTGAGCGTGCGGAACTGCTCGCGCAGCGGGAACTGATCGAGCGTATAGCTCTCGAAATTCTCCTGAAAGCGCCCGGAGAGCACCTCCTGCGCGCTCAGCGTCGGCGACTGCTTGAGCGGCCGGCGCTCGCTGACGGAGACGGCGTCGTCCGGCTTGAAAATGCCCCAGAGCGCGAAGACGAGCACGAACAGCCCGGAAAGGCCGAGGGTGAGAAGGTCCTTCATTCGTTTGTTCATCGTGCGCCCTCCTTAAAAGCGGAAATAGAGGAAGGGATTGAATGACCCGTCCACCAGAAACGCCGTGCCGATCAGAAGCGGCACGAGCAGAGCGATGGGCTCGAGCACGTCGAGCGCGAGTGCTCTGCCGCGCTTTTTGCGCAGGGCGGCGAGGACCTTTTTCGGCAGCGGCGTTGCGCAGAGGATGCCGAAAAGCAGCAGGGGACCATAGCTTTTAAGATAGTAGACCGCCTGCGCGCTCAGGAGCGGGAGACCGCCCGCGCCGAGCATCGCGCCGATGCGCGAGAACGCCTGCGCGGCGGAATCCGCGTCGAAGAGCACGAAGCCAAGCGTGACGAAAAAGAGCGTGTAGACGTGCGCAATCTTGCGGTGGCGCGCAAGAAGCGGCAGCAGCCACAGCTTTTCGATAAGCAGCAGCACCGCGAACCACAGCCCCCAGAGGACGAATGTCCAAGCCGCGCCGTGCCACAGGCCCGTTGCAAGCCAGACGAGAAGAATATTCAGAAGCTGGCGGGCCTTCCCCTTCCGGCTGCCGCCGAGGGGGATATAGAGATAGTCGCGGAACCACGAGCCGAGCGAGATGTGCCACCTGCGCCAGAACTCCGTGATGCTTGCGGAAATATAGGGGTAGTTGAAGTTCTCCGGGAAGCGGAAGCCCAGAATGCGTCCAAGGCCGATGGCCATGTCGCTGTAGCCGGAAAAGTCGAAGTAGACCTGGAGCAGGAACGCGAGCGCGTAGAGCCAGACGAAAAGGACGCTTGCGTCCTGCGTCGATTTATAGGCGCTCGCGAGCGCGCCGAACTGGTTGGCGAGCAGCACCTTTTTCGCAAAGCCGATCGTGAAGCGGCGCACGCCCTCCGCCGCGGCGGAGACGCTGTGCGTGCGGCCCCTGAGCTGCCCGGCCACGTCGCTGTAGCGCACGATCGGCCCCGCGATGAGCTGCGGGAAAAGCGAAACATAGGCGGCAAGGTCGATGAAGCTTTTCTGCGCCGCCGTCTCGCCGCGGTAAACGTCGATGACGTAGCTGAGCACCTGAAAGGTGTAGAAGCTGATGCCGATGGGGAGACTGAGCTTCAAAAGCGGCAGGGAAAGCCCCGTGACGGCGTTGACGCTCGAGAGAAAAAAGTCCGCGTACTTAAAATAGCCGAGAAGCCCAAGGCTCACGAGGACCGAGAGCGCCAAAAAGAGCTTTGACGCCTTCTCTCCGCGGTGCTTTTCCACGAGCAGGCCGAAAAGGTAGCCCTGCACGATGGAGACGAGCATCAAAAGTACATACTTCGGCTCGCCCCAGGCGTAGAAGAAGAGGCTTGCAAGCAGCAGAATGAAGTTTTTGAACCGCCCGGGCACGAGAAAATACAGGATCAGCGCCGCAGGCAGGAAATAGAAGAGGAACGGAACGCTGGAAAAGAGCATGGCTTCTCCGCCTTTCGGAAAATGAGGATCAGACGATCGGCTCGTCGCAGGCGACGGATGCGCCGTCGAAGGCTGCGGTCATCGCGTCGCGGAACTGATCGACCAGATCCTCCGCGCCGAAGCAGGAGACGATATAGTCGCCGTAGGTCACGATGACGAGCTTATCGGGGAAGCCGCACATCCACTGGCGGGACATGATATTGTCCTTGAGGTCGGAAACGACCGCGTCCATGTCGGAAGAATCGTTCAGGCGGTACGCGCCTGCGGTAAAGGTGTTGGCGTTCATCATGTGGGTGAGGGACGCGGCGCCCGCGAGCTTGTCCGCGTCGGCGGCGGGATAGCCGAGGGAGTAGTCGAGCGCGTCGCCGTCCTCGATGGAGAAGCTGCCGGGAGCGTCCTCGACCGTATTGCCGTCGTTCATGTCGCCGCCCATTGCGGGGAACTTGTCGTCGTCGCTGTACTGCGACCAGACGGCGTTGAGCAGGTCGAGCGCGCTTTCGGGCTGGCCGCCGCTGCCGGCGTCATTTTTGCTGCCGCAGGCGGCAAGGGACAGGATCATTGCTGCGGCCAGCAGCAGAGAAAAAAGCTTTTTCATGGGTGATTACCTCCAAAATTTTTGTTGTGAATTGTTGAATGCTTTACTTACGCCCGCGCGGCGGTCCAATAGCCGTTCGCCGCGTCGTAGCGCAGCACGGCGGCGGGCGCGCCGTCAAGACAGAGCGTGTAGACCGCGTCCTCGCTGGGCGCTTCGATCGTCCACGTGAGCGTTTCGCCGCCGGAGACCGTGCGCGAGGAAAGACCGCGCGCGGCCGAGTCGAGCGGAGAATCGAGCACGCCGTCAGACACCTCGGCGGTCAGCGGCGCATCTGCGCTGGCGTCGATGGTGAGCGATACGCTGAGCGGCTGGGCGCTCTCTTCGGGGCCGAGCGTCATCGGCGCGGGCTGGTCGATGGGGACGGGCGCGCCTGTCAGCGCCGTGCCGCCGATGAGAATGTCCGTCTCCGGGGCGCGGCGCGTGAGCGTCAGCGCGGCGGTCATGATGAGCGCAAGGCAGGCCGCCGCCGCGAGCACGCGCGGGAAGGCGCGGGCCTTGCGAGATCCTGCCGCGCCGCGCGCTTCGGCGATGAGATCGTCATCCAGCGCGCTCATCGCGCGCACCATGGATTCATGCTTCATCGTATCCCTCCCTGACAAGGTGCTGCTTCAGCTTCCTGCGCGTGCGCAGGAGCGTGGTCTTCACGCGGCTCTCGCCGCAGCCGAAGCGTGCGCTGATCTCCTCGATCGAGTCGCAGTAGAAGTAGCGGAGAACGAACATGGCGCGCGTTTCCTCGCTCTGTGTGCGCAGAAACGCGCTGATGAGAGCGCCGAGCTCGCGCGCGGCGGTCTCATCCTCGGGGTCCGGCAGCGTGACGGCGCAGTCGTCCAGCTCGTCGAGCGAGAGGGCGAAGGCGTCGCCCGCGCGCTTTTGCGTGTTTCTCGCCTTATAGCGGTTGAGCGCGAGGTTCCGCGCAATTTTTCCGAGAAAGGCGGAGAGGATCGCGGGTCTCTGCGGCGGCATGGCGTGCCAGGCCTTTAAGTAGGTGTCGTTTACGTTCTCCTCGCTGTCGGCGCGGTCTGAGAGAATGTTCTGCGAAATTTTCATACAATAGGGTCCGTATTTGGCGGCGGTGGCTTCGATGGCGTGCTCGTCCCGCTGCCAGTAAAGTGCGACGATCTGTGCGTCGTCCATAGGCTCGCTCCTTTCCGTTGTCTGCCATCAGAGAGATAAGACAACTTTTCCGCGCGCTGCGTTACACAAAAAAGAAAATATTTTGGAAAGTATACCACATCCGTCCCGCGCGTAAAAGCCGGAAACGGAATTTTTCCGCGCGCGGGAACTTTTTTGCGCCCGCGCCGTCTAAACAGACAAATCCCGGAACGGAGGTCACCGACATGAAACGATTTTTAACGCTGCTGCTCAGCGCGGCGATGGTACTTTCCCTTGCCGCCTGCGGCGGGCAGGGAACAACGACAAAAAGCGATCCAAAGGAGGACACTGTGGAAAAAGATCCGATCGCCGCGCAGTATTTACAGGACCTCGCCGTGAAGACGGCGGAATATCCCACGCTTCCTGCCATGCCGAGCGAGGAAGAGCTGAACGAGGCCTTTGCCGCCATCGACTACGACAAGATGGGCGCGGAGGCCTATGAAAAGGCGCAGGACAAGATCTGGGCGGACTGGGACGCGCGCAGCACGGCCTACTATGACGCGCTCAAGGCGCTGCGCAGCGAGGGCACGGCGCAGCCGAGCGCTTTCCTCGGCTTCACGGAGCAGACGACGCAGGCGCTGCTCTCCGGCACGGACAATACCATCGTCTCGCCCGCAAACCTCTACCTCGCGCTCGCGATGCTGAGCGAAACGACCGACGGCGAGAGCCGCGCGCAGCTTTTGGACCTTCTGGGCCTTGACGACACCGCCGCGGCGCAGAGCGCGGGCAACTACATCTGGCGCAACCTTTACGGCGAGACCTCGACGGGCAAAACGACGCTCGCAAGCTCCGTGTGGCTCAGCGACAGCGTGCCCTACAACGAGGAGACGCTCACGACGCTCGCCCGGCAGTACCTTGCCTCGACCTTCTCCGCGCCGATGGGCGAGGAAAAGACGAACAAGGCCATCGCCGAGTGGATCAACGAAAATACCGGCGGCCTTTTGGAGGACGCGGCGGGGAACATCAAAACAAAGCCCGAGACCGTGATGCTCCTTCTCACGACGCTCTATTTTAAGGACCAGTGGAGCGACGAATTCTGGGAGGATATGACGAAGCAGGACGTTTTTACCACCGCGGACGGCGCGCAGCAGACCGTTGATTTCATGCACCTGACGCAGGACCGCGCCGCTTACTATCGCGGTGAGAATTACACCGTCGCGGAGCTGCGCTTTCAGGGCGGGCAGGCGATGCGCTTCCTGCTGCCCGACGAGGGCGTGACGCTCGAGAGCCTGCTCGCAGACGGCAGCGCCGTGGGCGGACTGATGGATTATGACGCGCAGAGCACCCTGCCGAGCGCGAAGCTTATCTGGAGCGTGCCGAAGTTCGACGTGAACTCCGACCTCGAGCTGACCGACGCGCTCGAAGCGCTGGGCGTTTCGGACGTGTTCGATCGCGACAAGGCGGACTTCTCGCCGCTTATCGACCTGGAAAGCTTCGACGAGAGCATCGCCGTGACGCAGGTGCAGCACGCCGCGCGCGTGAAGATCGACGAAAAGGGCTGCGAGGCCGCGGCCTTTACCGCCATCACGGCGGACGCCACCTCCGCCATGCCCGAGGAGCTGCCGGAGATCGAGATGAATTTGAACCGTCCGTTCGCGTTCCTCATTACCGGCGTGGATGGACTGCCGCTGTTTATCGGCACGGTGAATACGCTGCAGTGATGCCCCTCGCGCCGTGGGGGGCGGAGCTAAGGGAGGGATATCTCTTTTTTAAAAAGAGATATCCCTCCCTTAAACCCTCCCAGAGAAAATTTGCATTGGCAGTCTCGAACTTGAAGGGGTGCAATGCTTGCCGAATGCACTGCTCTGCGCGGCGGCATTGCTTTGCTCGCCGCCGATAGGTGCGTGCAAGACGATTTGCTTCTGCTCCTATCATCCGCTGCCGCTCTGCGTATCTTGATTTGGTGCGGTGTAACCACCTTCTGCCGAAAAAACAAATCAGCGCGCCGAGCGCTGCACCACCCCCCATGCCCTGCATGGAACATTTTGCATTTTTTCAAAAGGAAGAAAAGAAAGCAGAAAATGACTGACCCTTGATCGCGGTTACTCAAGTACGATCAAGGGTCAGTCATGATGAATATTTGGATCTCTCATATTCAGTTTTTCGGCCTTCCTTTCTTTCGTGATATGGCGCCGTCTGATCACTTACTCCGGTTTCCACTCCTGCTCTATTCAAAACACCGGTATTCCGGTGGTTTACCTGTATGACGGTATACATCAGAGAGTGCTGCGCGCGATGGATAAGATCGGAACCATTGCATCCAGTTGGTGTGGATCACTTGTACATTGGTCTCACCCTTTCTGTGATTCAAAAGATACCAGAAAACGCGGGGAAAATCAAGCGGCAGAACGGATAAAGATTCAAGAAAAAACTTGTGCAATGGGCAGATTATCCGGGAAATGACGAAAAACGCTTGAAGTTTATCGTTCACTTTATTATAATAAAGCTGTTAGGCCGCTCTTCCGGGCGGCCCAATTTTTGCTATTCGCGGAAATAGACGCGCTCCCACTCGGCAGAGCCGGGAATGAGCGGCGGCTCGAGCGCAAGGCCGCTTTTCCCGCCGCGCGTTCCTTCGACAAAAAGGAGCGAGGGCGCGGCGTCCGGCGCTTTGGCAAGAAAGCGCAGGCGCTTTGGCTCAATGCCGCTCGCGCGCATGGCGCACAGCACGTCGGCGAGCCGCTCCGCACGGTGGACGAGGGCGAAGCGCCCGCCCCAGCGCAGGACGCGCTTCGCCGCGGCGCAGACGTCTTCAAGCGTACAGGCGCTTTCCTCGCGCGCGGTCCTCCGCGCTTCGCCCTTTGCGCTCGCGCCGCTGCCCGAGGGAAAGTACGGCGGGTTGGAGATCACATAGTCGATGCTGCCGGGCTGGGGCAGGTTCCCGTTTTCACGCAGATCGCCCAGGTGAAAGACCGCGCGCTCCGCCCAGCCGTTTTCCGCAAACGTCTTTTGCGCGAGCGCCATCGCGGGTGCGGAAAGCTCCACGTTTTCAAGCGTCAGCGTTTCCTCGCGCGCGAGCAGAAGCGTGCTGAGCAGCCCTGTGCCGCTGCCGAGGTCGCAGACCCGGCTGCCGCGCGGAACGCGGGCAAAGTACGCCAGGGCGAAGCTGTCCGTCCCCGGCGGGAAGAGGTCCGTATCATAATAAAAGCAGGGCCCGCCCTGCCAGAGTTCGTCTCGTCGTTCCATAGAAGGCTCCTTGCACAAGAAATCAGGGTAAAAAATAAGGACGCGCCGAAAAGCGCGTCCTTATTTTTTTAAGTAGCTTAGCCTTGGGAAATAGCGCCGTTGGGGCAGGTGTCCGCGCAGGTGCCGCAGTCGAGGCAGGCATTCGCGTCGATCTGATACTGGGTATCACCCTGAGAGATCGCACCAACGGGGCAGGCGTCTGCGCAAGCACCGCAGCTAACGCAGGCAGAGCTGATCTGATAAGCCATAATTCTTACCTCCATAAGTTGATGACGCTATTATAGCATGCAAACGCGAAAATGCAAGAGCAAGAATACAGGAAAATAATTGAATTTTTTGTGACGGTCAGAGGGGTTTATTTTATGAAGAAACAGGAAAAGATGAGGGAGATAAAAAACGGACAGGAGGGGAAAAGCCTTGCAGGAAAGAAGGTTCAGCACGGGCTGCGAGCGCTTGCTGCGCAGCGCGCAGGCGGCGGCGCTCGAGCTGGGACACGGGTATGTTGGCTGCGAGCATCTGCTGCTGGCGATGGCGCGCGAGGAGGACGATGTGCCGGGGCGCGCGCTGAGCGCGGCGGGCATCGGGGAGGAGCGGCTCTGCGCGCTCATCACACGCGCGCTCGGCCGGGGAGAGCGCGACCTTGCCCCGCCGCAGGGGCTGACGCCGCACGCGCGCTGCGCCGTCGAGATGGCGGTGACGGAGGCGGTCAAGTCCGGCAGCTGCGAGATCGAATCGGGGCATCTGCTGCTGGGACTGCTGCGCGACGGGAGCAACACGGCCGTGCGCCTGCTGCACCGCGAGGGCGTGGACACGCGAAAGCTCTACGCCGAGACCGTGCGCGCCATGAGCCTGACGGCGCGGCGCGGCGGCACGGGCGAGGTGCGCGCGAGCCGGGGCGAGAGCCGCGGCAGCAAGACGCTCGCGGAGTTCACGCGTGACCTGACGGCGATGGCGCGCGAGGGACGGCTCGACCCCGTCATTGGGCGCGAGGAGGAGATCGAACGGGCCATCCGCATCCTCTCGCGCCGGACGAAAAACGACCCCGTGCTCATCGGCGAGCCGGGCGTTGGCAAAACGGCGGTCGTCGAGGGCCTTGCCGAGCGCATCGCCGAGGGCGGCGTGCCGGAGGAGCTGATGGACCAGCGCATTCTCTCGCTCGACCTTGCGGGCATGGTGGCGGGGACGAAGTACCGCGGCGAGTTTGAAGAGCGCATCCGCGCCGTGCTCGACGAGGTCCGGCGCGACGGGAACGTCATCCTTTTTATCGACGAGCTGCACACCATCGTCGGCGCGGGCAGCGCCGAGGGGGCGGTGGACGCGGCGAACATCTTAAAGCCCGCGCTCGGGCGCGGCGAGATCCGCGTTATCGGCGCGACGACGCTCGAGGAGTACCGCAAATATATCGAAAAGGACGCGGCGCTCGAGCGGCGCTTCCAGAGCGTGCAGGTCCCGGAGCCGGACGGGGAAAAGACGCTTGCGATACTGCGCGGGCTGCGGCCGCGCTACGAAGCGCACCACGGCCTGACGATCGGCGACGACGCGCTATTAGCGGCGGTGACGCTCTCAAAGCGCTATCTTCCCGACCGCTTCCTTCCCGACAAGGCCATCGACCTTGTGGACGAAGCGGCGGCGAGCGTGCGCATGGACGCGCGCAGCGCGTCGCCGGAGCTGCGGGCGCTGGAGGAGCGCGCCGCGGCCGCGGCGCGGGAAAAAGAGGAAGCCATCCGCGCGCAGCAGTATGAAAGGGCCGCGCGGGCGCGCGACGCGGAAGAGAGCTTCCGCGCGCAGGCTGAGCGCGAGCGGATGAGAGCGCGCGGCGAGGCGGAGAAGGCAAAGCTCACCGTTTCGTCCGAGCACATCGCGGCGGTGGTGTCGAGCTGGACGGGCGTTCCCGTCACGCGACTGACCGAGAGCGAGAGCAGAAGGCTTCTGGCGCTCGAGCAGACGCTGCACGAGCGCGTCGTGGGGCAGGACGAGGCCGTGCGCGCGGTCAGCCGCGCCATCCGGCGCGGGCGCGTGGGCGTGAAGGACCCGAAGCGGCCCGTCGGCTCGTTCCTCTTCCTTGGCCCCACGGGCGTCGGCAAGACGGAGCTGTGCCGTGCGCTGGCCGGGGCGGTCTTTGGCAGCGAGGAGGCCATGATCCGCATCGACATGAGCGAATACATGGAAAAGCACGCCGTTTCGCGCCTGATCGGCTCGCCGCCGGGCTACGTCGGCTACGACGAGGGCGGGCAGCTCACCGAGAAGGTGCGGCGCAAGCCCTATTCCGTCGTGCTCTTCGACGAGATCGAAAAGGCGCACGAGGATGTGTGGAACCTGCTGCTGCAAATTCTGGAGGACGGCACGGTGACGGACGCGCAGGGGCGGCGCGTGGACTTCCGCAATGCGGTGATCGTGATGACCTCGAACATCGGGGCACGGAGCATCACGGCGGCGGGCGCGCCGCTCGGCTTTGCCCCGGAGGGGCGGGAAACGGACGAGGACGCGCGCTTCAAGGCGGTGAAGGAGGCCGTGACGGCGGAGCTCAGGCGCACCTTCCGCCCGGAGTTTTTAAACCGCGTGGATGAGACGATCATCTTCCGCCGCCTGAGCGGGACCGACATGACCGAGATCGCGCGGCGGCTGCTTGCGCAGACGGCGAAGCGCGTGGAGACGCTGGGCCTTGCCTTTTCCTACGACGAAGCGGCGGCGGAGCTGCTGGCGGAGAAGGGGAACGACCCGGCCTACGGCGCGCGCCCGCTGCGGCGGCTCATCTGCTCGGAGGTCGAGGACGCGCTCGCGTCGCTCCTGCTCGACGGCACGCTCGCGCGCGGCGACACGGCGGAACTGACGGCGGAAAACGGGGCGCTTCGCGTGCGCAGGCGGGAAAAAGAAGCGCTCGCCGCGCTCTCCGCGCCCGACGGGGACGGAAACGGCGCGGAGGTATAAAAAAGGGGACGCATCGCAGGATGCGTCCCCTTTTTCCACGCGTTTTTACTCGTAGCGCTCAACGCTCGAGGAAAGACCGAGCTTGTCCTTGAGCGCGAGGATCTTCGCCATGGGCTCGCCGGCGTGGTGCTTGTCGAGCGCCGCGCCGTCGCGCCAGTGCTCCAGAAGCAGCACGCAGTTTTCCTCGCCGAGGGCAAGGTAGTAGTCGTACTGCATGCAGCCGTCCTCGGCGAGGACCGCGGCGCGAAGGCCGCTTGACTGCATTTCGTCGGCGAAGGCCTTCGCCTGCTCGCCGCGGTAGGTCACGTGAAGAATGATACCGTTCATGATAAAAAACTCCTTTCAGAATCGAACCCCGGAACTTATGACACGTCGATCATTTCGAGGTATTTATAACCGTTTTCCGCAATGTGGTCCTTGCGGCCCTGCAAATTGTCGCCCAGCAGCAGATCGAACGAGCGCGCGGTCGCCTCCGCGTCCTCGGGCATGACCTTGATGAGACGGCGTGTCTCGGGGTTCATCGTTGTGAGCCACATCATCTCCGGGTCATTTTCACCAAGGCCCTTCGAGCGGTCGACCTTATAGCGCTTGCCCTCAAGGGTCTTGACGATGTCGTTTTTCTCCTTGTCGGTGTAGGCGAACCACGTCTTTTCGCCGCAGGTGATCTCGAAAAGCGGCGTTTCGGCGATATAAACGTAGCCCTCGCGGATGAGCGTGGGGCAGAGACGGTAGATCATCGTCAGGATGAGCGTCCGGATCTGGAAGCCGTCCACGTCGGCATCGGTGCAGAGGATGACCTTGTTCCAGCGGAGGTTATTCAAGTCGAAGGCGTTCAGGTCCTTGACGAACTTGCCGGGGACCTCCACGCCGCAGCCGAGGACCTTCAGAAGGTCGGTGATGATCTCGCTTTTGAAGATGCGCGGATAGTCGGCCTTCAGGCAGTTTAAGATCTTGCCGCGCACGGGCATGATGCCCTGAAATTCGCCGTCGCGCGAGAGCTTGACGCTGCCCAGAGCGCTGTCGCCCTCGACGATGTAGATCTCGCGGCGGGAAACGTCGCGCGTGCGGCAGTCAACGAACTTTTCGACGCGGTTCGAGATGTCGATGCTGCCGGAGAGCTTCTTTTTGATGTTCAGACGCTGTTTTTCCGCGCTCTCGCGGCTGCGCTTGTTGATGAGCACCTGCTCGGCGATCTTGAGCGCGTCCACGCGGTTTTCGATAAAGTAGGTCTCGAGACGCGACTTTAAAAAGTCCGTCATCGCCTCCTGCACGAACTTGTTGGTGATGGCCTTTTTCGTCTGGTTTTCGTAGCTCGTCTGCGTGGAGAAGTTGTTCGAAACGAGGATGAGGCAGTCCTCAATGTCCTGCCAGGCGATGCGGCCCTCGCTCTTCTGGTATTTGTTGTTGTCCTTCAGATATTTGTCGATGGCGTAGACAAAGGCGGTCTTCGCCGCCTTTTCCGGACTGCCGCCGTGCTCGAGCCAGGAGGAGTTGTGGTAGTGCTCAATGCGCTGCACCTTGTTGGAAAAGCAGCACGCGCAGGAGAGCTTGACCTTGTACTCGGGCTTGTCGTCGCGGTCGCGGCCGCGGCGCTCGGTCTCCCAGAAGACGGGCGTCGTGAGCGCGTCCTCGCCCGCGATCTCGCCGACATAGTCGATGATGCCGTTTTCGTAGAGAAAGTCCTGCGTCTCAAAGCGGTTCGGCAGGACCTCGTTTTTGAGCCGGAAGGTGATGCCCGCGTTCACGACGGCCTGACGGCGCAGCGTTTCGACATAGTACTCCACGGGGATGTCGATATCGGTGAACACGTCGAGGTCGGGAAGCCAGCGCGTGCGAGTGCCGGTCTTCCGGCCACGGTCGGTCGGCTCGATCGTAAGCTCCTGACCCTTTTTGCCCGTCGGCTCGCCGCGCTCGAAGTGCAGGGAGTATTTGTTCCCGTCGCGCCAGACGGTCACGTCCATGTAGCGCGAGGAATACTGCGTGGCGCACGCGCCGAGACCGTTCAGGCCGAGGGAGTATTCATAGTTGTCACCGTCGGAGTTGTTGTACTTGCCGCCGGCGTAAAGCTCGCAGTAGACGAGCTCCCAGTTGAAGCGCTTTTCCTTGGGGTTATAGTCCACGGGGCAGCCGCGGCCCATGTCCTCGACCTCGATGCTGTGGTCCAAATACCGGGTGACGGTGATGAGCTTGCCGTGCCCCTCGCGCGCTTCGTCGATGGAGTTGGAGAGGATCTCGAACACGGCGTGCTCGCAGCCGTCCAGCCCGTCCGAGCCGAAGATGACGCCCGGGCGCTTTCGCACGCGGTCCGCGCCTTTAAGAGACGAAATGCTCTCGTTGCCGTAATTCGTTTTTTTTGCTTCTGCCATTGCGCTGTCTCCATTTCGCCGAAATTTTACATTCTGATCTTCAAACACAAGAGTTGGTACATTATACGATTTTTTGACCACAATGGCAAGTGGGCGGCGGGAAATTTCATTTTTCGCAGCAATATGCGTAAGGCGGCGGAAAATATTGCGTAAAGCCGTCGCCTTCCGTCGAACCATAATCCCGGGTCAACCGGCGGAAAGGACTGCAAGCACAAAGTTATTCACAGTTTCCACAGAGTTTTCCACACTGTTATGTCAACAGAATAATCGTGAATGAAACACGCTTCGTGCGCCTTCCGCCCTTTGCCCGTTTTGCCGCGCGGGTGGTAATTTTCGTCAATTTAACATTCGGGCGCATTTGATGCTTGCGCGGGGATAAAGACCGTGCTAAAATCGCGTTAAGAATTTATAAAGAAAACGGCGTGGGGGAAACCGGACCGGTCCGCCGCGCTGGAAGGGCAGGGACATATGGAAAAGAAACACAAGGTCTCGCTGACGATGTGCCTCGTGGCCATCGGCATCGTGTACGGCGATATCGGCACCTCGCCGCTGTACGTGATGAAGTCCATTTTAGAGGGCAACGGCGGCATCACGCAGATCAACGAAGCGTTCATCGTCGGCGCGCTGTCGCTCATCATCTGGACCATCACGCTGCTCACGACGGTCAAATACGTGCTCATCGCCATGAAGGCGGACAACCACGGCGAGGGCGGCATTTTCTCGCTCTACTCGCTCGTGCGCAGCTGCGGAAAGTGGCTCATCGTGCCGGCAATGCTCGGCGGCGCGGCGCTGCTCGCAGACGGCGTGCTCACGCCCGCGGTGACGGTGACATCGGCCGTGGAGGGCCTTAGCAGCATCGCGGTGATGGATCGGCTCCTCGGCAGCCGCCAGACGGGCGTCATTATCATCACGCTCTGCATCATCGTCTCGCTTTTTGCTGTGCAGCACGCGGGCACGAGCCGCATCGGCAGGGCCTTCGGACCGGTGATGCTCGTGTGGTTCCTCTTCCTCGGCGCGACGGGCGTCATGAACATCACGGCCATGCCGCAGGTGCTGCGCGCGTTCAACCCCGTGCACGCCGTGGAGCTGCTCGTGAGCCCGTATAATAAACTCGGCTTCATGATCCTCGGCAGCGTGTTCCTCGCCGCCACGGGCGCGGAAGCGCTGTATTCCGACATGGGCCACGTCGGGCGCGAGAGCATTTATATCAGCTGGCCGCTCGTGAAGATCTGCCTGATCCTCAACTATCTGGGGCAGGGCGCGTGGCTTTTGAGCAGCCGGGGCGACACAGCGCTTGCTTCCTTTGAGAGCCTGAACCCGTTCTTTCTGATGCTGCCCGGCGCGCTGCGCCCCATGGCGGTCATTTTGAGCGCGTGCGCGGCGGTCATCGCGTCGCAGGCGCTCATCACGGGTTCCTACACGCTCGTGTCCGAAGCCATCCGTCTTGATCTCATGCCGCACCTCAACGTCAAATATCCCGCCGAGACGAAGGGCCAGATCTACATCGACACGGTCAACAAGATCCTCTGGGCGGGCTGCACGTTCATCGTGCTGCTGTTCCGCTCGAGCGCGCGCATGGAGTCGGCCTACGGCCTTGCCATCACCGTGACAATGCTGATGACGACGCTGCTGCTGTTCGTCTACCTCTCGCGCGTGCGCGGGAAAAGGGTGCTCGCGTGGATCGTGCTGCTCGTCTTCGGCGCGATCGAGACGGTGTTCTTCCTCTCGAGCCTGTCGAAATTCGCGCACGGCGGCTATGTTGCGGTCATCATGGCGCTGCTGCTGCTCGCAATCATGGTCATCTGGCACCGCGGCACGCAGCTTGAGCAGAAATACAGCGTGCGTTTAAAGATCAGCGACTATACGAAAAATCTCGGCGCGCTGCGCGGCGACGCAGCCCTGCCCGAGCTTGCGCAGAACCTTGTTTACATCGGCAGCAGCGACGATATGGAGACGCTCGACCGCAACACGCTCTATTCCATCCTCGACAAGGACCCCAAGCGCGCCCGCGCCTACTGGTTTTTGAGCGTGCACGTGCTCGACGAGCCGGACGCGATGAACTATCAGGTGGAGACCTTCGGCACGAACTACATTTTCCGCGTGAAGCTCAACCTCGGCTTTAAAAATGACCAGCGCGTGAACGTCTACCTGCGCCAGATCGTCAGCGACCTGCTCGAGAGCGGGGAGCTGCCGCCGCAGGAGCGCCGCTACTCGATCTACGGCCCCTCGCAGGTGGGCAGCTTCAAGTTCCTGATGCTGCGCAAGGCTGTGCCGACGATGTCGGAACTGAGCCGCACGGACGAGATCATCCTGAACTGCAAGTACGCCATCCGCCGCGCGGCGGGCTCGGTCCTGCAGTGGTACGGACTGGACACCTCGTCGGTCATCGTCGAGCAGGTGCCGCTGGTCATCCCCAGCGCGCACGCGAGCGACAAGCGCATCGAGCGCGTCAAATGAGCAAAAGGGAAGAGACAAGCGGTCTCTTCCCTTTCCTTTTTACAGCAGCATCAGGATAGCGCCGTATACGGCGCTTGCGAGCGTGCCGAACACGATGACCGGCCCCGCCACGGCGAACATCTTCGACGCCATGCCCGTGATGAAGCCCTCGCTTTTAAAGTCGATGGCGGGGGAGACGACGGCGTTGGCAAAGCCTGTGATCGGCACGAGCGTGCCCGCGCCGGCAAAGCGCGCGATGGAGTTATAGAGGTTCAGCCCCGTCAAAAGCGCGGAGAGGAAGATGAGCGCGATCGAGGTCGCGGTGCCCGCGTCGGCCTTTTCAAGGCCGAGGGCGAGAAAGCCGTTCTGGATGAGCTGGCCGAGCGTACAGATCGCGCCGCCGGTGCAGAAGGCGAAGGCCGTGTCCTTGACGATGGGGGACTTCGGCGCGATGCGCTTGACGTAGGCCTGATATTCCTGCGGGGTCATGTCCATAAATGAACCCTCCTTTTTGGCATAGGCTTTGCAGGCGCGGGGCAGAATATCCGCGCGGGGAAATTTTGCCATCTTGCGCGCGGCGCGAACTGTGCTACAATAGGGCGGAATGCAGAAAAAGAAGGAGGCGGACGCCGTGCAGCCGCTGGGACTTTACATCCACATCCCGTTTTGCAAGGCAAAGTGCATTTACTGCGACTTTTACTCGCTCCCCCGCTCGGAGAAAAAGATGGACGCCTACGTCGGCGCGCTCTGCCGCGACCTTGCCCGCCGCGCAGACGCGGCGAGGGATTACACCGTCGATACGGTCTACTTCGGCGGCGGCACGCCGAGCTATCTCGGCGCGGACCGGCTCTGCAAAATTCTGGAGACGGTTTTTGCCCATTACCGCGTGGACAAGACCGCCGAGATCACGACCGAAGCCAACCCCGACAGCGCGCGGGAGGTCACCGCGCTGCGGCGGCTCAGAAGCGCGGGCTTTAACCGCATCTCGCTCGGGATGCAGTCGGCGGACGACGGGGAGCTGCGGCGCATCGGCCGTGTCCACACGCACGAGGAGACGGTCGCCGCCGTGCATGCCGCCCGCGCGGCGGGCTTCGACAATCTGAGCCTGGATCTTATCTACGGCCTTCCGGAGCAGAGCGCGGCGCGCTGGCGGGAAAATCTGCGCGCGGCCATCGCCCTTGCGCCCGAGCACCTCTCCTGCTACGGGCTGAAAGTAGAGGAGGGCACGCCGCTTTTTTACCGGCAGGATACGATGCACCTGCCTGACGACGACGCGCAGGCGGAGGAATACCTTGCGGCGGTCGGGCTGCTGGCGGACGCGGGCTATCGGCAGTATGAGATCTCCAACTTCGCGCGCCCGGACCGCGAGTCGCGCCACAACTTAAAGTACTGGACGATGCAGGAATACCTTGGCTTCGGCCCCGGCGCGCATTCGGACTTTGCCGGGCGGCGCTTTGCTTACGCACGCGACTTAAGCGCCTATCTTGCGGGGGAGGAGCGTCTTTCCGAAAGCGCGTGCCCCGCGCAGCGCGAGCGCGAGGAAGAGCGCGTCATGCTGGCCCTGCGCACCGCGCGCGGCCTTGACCTGTCCGCGCTCAAGGAGGACACGGCGGAAGCGGAGCGGGTGCTCGCGGAGTGCGCGCGCCACGGCCTTGCTAAAAAAGAAAATGGCCGCTGGCGTCTGACGCCGCAGGGCTTTCTCGTGTCGAACGCCGTCATCGTGCGCGTGCTCGAAGCGCTTTCCCTGTGAGAAATAGGGAAGATTTTGGAAACTTTTTTGGAATTTCTGCGTCTTTACTTATTGGGGACCATCTGCTATACTGATAAACCGTGTTATGTATACCAAATCGAAATCAAAAGGCAAGTTCAGCAAGGAGGCAAATCGTGAGATCCATCATCCGTAAATTCCTGTCGCTCTCGCTCGCGGTCGTGATCGCGGCGGCGCCGCTGACGGCGCTGGCATCCGACGCGCTCGGCGACGATCTGGCGGCTTCATCCACCACGGTGAATGAGCGCACCGAGCTCAACACCGGTACCTTCTGGAGCAATACCAACTCCGATCTCCGCCAGGAGAACTATGTGGTCTATTCGCCCAACACCCGCGTCACGCCCATCGTGACCGGCGGCGCCTACACTACCCAGCTCACGACCGTTTCAAGCGCGGCGCGCGAGCTGGAAGCGCGCGGCTACCGCGTGGTGGCCGGCATGAACGGCGACTATTACGACACCGCGACGGGCATCCCCCTCGGCAGCATGATGACCGAGGGCGTGCTGCGCAACGCCTCGGGCGAATACTATGCCATCGGCTTTCGCGACGACGGCACGGCGGTGATGGGCAAGCCGTCGCTTCGCATCACGGCGCAGTCGGACTACGGCCGCAGCCTGACGGTCACGGCCTTCAACTACGTGCGCCAGAGCACCTTCGGCATTTACCTCTATGATTCGACCTTCAACGCCCGTTCAACGACCGGCACGAGCGAAGCAGGCGTGGATGTCGTCTGCTCGGCGGTCGGCGGCTCGCTCGCCATCGGCGGCAGCCTGATGCTCCAGGTCGAGCAGGTCATCGAGGGCGGCAAGGATACGAGCGTGGGCGCGGGGCAGTATGTGCTCTCGTCCAACCTGAAGGCCGGCAGCTATGCCGACCAGCTGCGCGCGCTCCAGCCCGGCGAACGGCTGACGGTCAGCGTGAGCGCGCAGAGCAGCGAGTGGAACAGCGTGACGAACATGATCGGCGCGCTCTATCAGCTCGTGGAGAACGGGCAGGTCTGCCCGGGCCTTGTCAACGGCGCTGCGCCGCGCACGGCCATCGGCATGAGGAGCGACGGCTCGCTCGTCTTTTACACCATCGACGGCCGCCAGAGCGGCTATTCCATCGGCGCGACGCTGACGCAGACGGCGCAGCGCATGGTCGAGCTCGGCTGCGTGACGGCGCTGAGCCTGGACGGCGGCGGCTCGACCGCCATGGTCGCGACGAGTCCCGACAGCACGACCGCCTCCCTTGTGGACAAGCCCTCGGGCGGCAGCGAGCGCGCGGTGACGAACCACGTGTTCCTCGTGGCGTCCAGCCAGCCGACGAACATGCCGGGCCATGTGTACGTGGAGAGCGAGAGCGCCCGCGTCCTGCCGAACGCGCAGGTAAAGCTCACGGCGACGGCGCTCGACACGAACTATATCCCGATGAGCGGCTATAAGGTGACGCTGCGCGCCGACCGCGGCACGCTCGACGGCGATATCCTCACCGCGCCCTCGTCCGGCAGCGTGACCGTGCGCGCCAGCGCGGGCGGCGTGACCGGCGAGACGAAGATCGACGTCATCACCCAGCCCGACAGCATCAGCGTCCAGCAGAACGGCAAGGCCGTCAAGTCCATCACCCTGACCGCGGGCGAGCAGACCGAGCTTTCCGCTTCGGCGATGTACCGCCACCTGCCGGTGCTCGGCAACAACAAGGGCTTTACCTGGACCGTGCAGGGCAATGTCGGCACGATCGCGGACGGCGTGTTCACCGCGTCCAATAATCTCGGCAGCGGCAGCATCACGGCGAGCCTTGGCTCGGTGTCCGTGACGATCCCCGTGAGCGTGACGGCCCGCGCGCTGCGCACGCTTGACGATTTTGAAAGCGATTTTGCGACCACCACCGGCACGCGCGCCATGCTCGCGCAGAACAAGGACCTCACGCGCGTGCACAACGGCTACGCTTCCGCGCGCCTTGACTACGCGACCGGCAGCGCCGGCAGCGCGTCGATCGGCCTGAGCTATGCCGTCCCCTCGGGGTACGACCAGCTCAACCTCTGGGTCTACGGCGACAACAGCGGCGCGCAGCTCCTGCTCACGACCGACATGGGCGGCGTGGATCTCGGCACGCTGAACTTCACGGGCTGGAAGCTGCTGACGGCGCAGCTCGGCACGGCTTCGAGCATAACGGGGCTGACGGTCACCTCAAGCAGCGATCTCATCAGCGCGATCTATCTCGATCAGTTCGTGCTCTCCTACGGCGGTCTGACCGACGAGACCGCGCCGGTCATCTCGCTGCAATATAACGCTTCCGCCAACACCGTGACCGGCACGGTGAAGGATAACATCGACGGCGCGAATCTGCGCACGCTGCGCGTGACCTACGACGGCAAGGACTACACGTCTTTCACCACTGACGCTGTGAGCGGCGCGCTGAGCATCACCCTTCCCGCCGCCGACGGCGCGCTGCACCGCGTGAATGTGGTGGCGGGCGACGCGAGCGGCAACCTGAGCCGCGCGGGCGTGGACGCCGGCACGGCGAGCACGACTCCCGCCTTCAGCGACATGCAGGACCACTGGGCGAACAGCGCGGTATCCTACCTCAAACGCAGCGGCATCTCCAACGGCTCGAACGGCTATTTCCTGCCGGATACGAACATCAGCCGTCAGGAGTTCGCGGTGCTGCTCGCGCGCTATCTCGGCGATACGAAGGACTACTCCTCCGTGCAGCTCCCCTTTGCCGACTCTGGCCAGATCGCATCCTGGGCGCTCAACGGCGCGAAGGCGATGTATGAGCTTGGCATCATCAAGGGCAGCTCCGACGGCTCGGGCAAGCTCTACTTTAACCCCACGGCCAGCGTGAGCCGCCAGGAGGCGGTGACGATGCTCGGGCGTCTTACGGAAAAGGGCTACGCGCAGGGTGCGCTCAAATTCACCGACAACGCGGCCATCCAGTCGTGGTCGGCGGAGTACGTGAGCACACTGAGCACGATGGGCATCCTCACGGGCTTCGAGGACGGCAGCTTCCGCCCCGACGCGCCGATGACGCGCGCGCAGGTGGCGACGGTGCTCTACAAATTCTGACAATAAGAGGGAACGATTTTTCGTTCCCTCTTATTTTATTGAAAAAGGGGCTACCTTTTTTGGTAGGCGCGTGATATGATAACTCAGAATAGGCATACCCGGCGAAAGGAGGGCGGACGCATGAAAAAAAGACTTGTCACACTGGCGCTGTGCGCGCTGGCGCTGGCGCTTTCCGGCTGCGCGTTCACAACGCCGGAGACCGCGCTCTACCGCCTGCCAAAGCTCGCGGGCGAGTATGAGTCGCTCGAATCGCAGATCGACGCGCTGCTCTCCTCCGGCGGGGAATACGCCGCGCCCACCTCGGGCAGCAACCTCCAGAGCGTGCAGATGATCGACCTTGACGGCGACGGCACGGAGGAGGCGGTGGCGTTCTTCCGCTTCCCGAACGACAAAAAGCCGATGAAGATCTACATCTTCAAGGCCGACGGCGACAGCTACGAGCAGTACGCCCGCATCGAGGGCACGTCGAGCCTGATCTACAGCGTGAACTACGCCGACCTTGACGGCGACGGCGTGCGCGAGATCCTCGTGGGCTACCGCAGCAGCTCGGACGTGCAGGGCCTTGTCGTCTACCCCGTGACGGAGGGCGAGCCGCAGGCGCTGCTCATCACGGGCTACTCGCGCTACGCGAACCTCGATCTCAACGGGGACGACAAGCAGGAGCTCGTCATCATCTGCAGCGACGAGGAGAGCACGGCGCGCGCGGACTATTACGACTGGTCCGACGGCACGCTCGGCGTGCGCAGCTCCATGCGCCTGTCGATCTCCGTCGCGGAGCTGAGCAGGCTTTCCTCCGGCACGCTCACGGGCGGGGAAAACGCCCTGTTCGTCACGGGCGTGACGGCAGAAAATATGACGGTCACGGACGTGCTGGCCCTGCGCAGCGGGCGGATGCAGAACATCGCCCTCGGCACGGACGGCAACCAGATGCCTGCCTTTTCGGCCTTCCTGGGCCTTTTCCCGCGCGACGAGAACAGCGACGGCGTGACCGAAGCGCCCGAAGCGCGCACCCTGCAGCGCTTTGACCGCGAGAGTGAGCTCCAGTATTACGTAACGTGGCGGCAGTTCAGCGCCGACGGCACGGAGCAGGACGTTTGCAGCAGCTTCCACAACGTTTCCGACGGCTGGAGCCTGACGCTGCCGGACGAATGGGACAAGGCGAAGCTCACGGCCGAGCGTGTGAGCGGCGGCGGGGAGACGGCGGTCTCCTTCTACCGCGTGGGCACGGGCGGCGCGCGGGACAAGCTTTTGACGATCTACCGCCTGACGGGCGAAGCGCGCGAGGAGCTCGCGGACGTGAGCGGGCGCATCATACTCGCGCGGCAGGTGGAGGCGGTGTACGCCGCCGAGATCGGCGAGACCTGGGATGTGCAGCTCACCGAGCAGTCGCTGCGCGAGCGCTTCTCGCTCATCATGGCCGAGTGGACGATGGGCGACAACTGAGAGGAGAAGAGATATGAAAAAAGTGCTGGTGCTGGAGGACGAAGCCAGTATCCGTAGTTTTATCGTGATTAACTTGCAGCGCGCGGGCTACGAGGTCGTGGAGGCCGAGTGCGGCGAGGAAGCGCTGCGCAAATTGCAGGACAACCCCGACACGCGCGTGTGCCTGCTCGACATTATGCTGCCCGACATCGACGGTTTCGAGGTCTGCCGCCGCATCCGCATGTCGAACGCGCAGATCGGCATCATCATGCTCACGGCGAGAGCGCAGGAGATGGACAAGGTGACGGGTCTCATGACCGGCGCGGACGACTATGTGACAAAGCCCTTTTCCCCCGCCGAGCTCACCGCGCGTGTGGACGCGCTGCTGCGCCGCACGGGCGAGAGCGTGCCGACGGCGCGCGCGGGCGAGCTTTACCAGCCGCCGTTCCTTCTGAACATGACCAACAGGACGCTTGAAAAAAACGGCGAGCGCGTCAAGCTGACGCAGCTTGAATATTCCATCGTCAAGCTCTTTATGGAAAACCGCGGCAAGGCCCTCGCGCGCGAGGAGATCCTCGACGCGGTGTGGGGCAAGGGCTACTTCGGCGAACTCAAGATCGTGGACGTGAACGTGCGCCGCCTGCGGCTCAAGATCGAGGACGACGCGCAGGAGCCGAAGTACATCTCGACCGTGTGGGGCTTCGGCTATAAATGGAACGTGTGAGCGAAAGGGAGGGGAGCGCCGTGGCGGAGAGCAGAAAGGGCTTTGTCTCGGCGCTGCATATCCGCGGCCTTCGGGAGCGGTGGCTTTTCAGCGCGGCGCTGCCGATCCTTCTCTTGCTGGTGCTGGCGGTGGCGCTTTTCAGCGTGGGCGTGCAGGAATACTACTATAACGCCATGCGGTCGGGCCTTGAGAGCCGGGCGCGCGTCGCGGCGGAGACCTTCTCGGGCTACGGCGTGAAGAGCTACAGCGAGTATTACCGCCTTGCCTCCTACTCGGCGGAGACCTTTGAGGAAAAGGACATCATCGAGCTGCAGTTCATCAATCCCAACGGCCGCGTGCAGGTCTCATCCTACGGGCTGACGGCGGGCACGCTGCCCGGCACGAGCGACATTGACAGCGCCATCGGCGGGAGCATGGACTCCTTCCAGGGCCGCGACCCGCAGACCGGCGAGATGATCATGGCCGTGTCGTATCCGCTCTACTTCAACTCCCGCGTGGTGGGCGTGCTGCGGTATGTGACGTCGCTGCGCGAAGCGCAGCACCGGGTGCTGATGGATTCGCTGCTGGCATCTGCCGCGGCGCTCGTGTGCATGGTGCTCATCGCGGCGTCGAACGCCATTTTTATCAACAACGTCGTCGAGCCCGTGGCGGTCGTGAGCGACGCGGCGCGCCGCATTTCCGGCGGCAGCTACGGCATCCTGATCGAAAACCATTATCGCGACGAGCTGGGCGAGCTGGTGGACAACATCAACGACATGTCGATGAAGATCAGCCAGGCCGAAAAGATCCAGCAGGAGTTCATCTCGTCGGTCTCCCACGAGCTGCGAACGCCGCTCACGGCCATCAACGGCTGGGCGGAGACGCTGAGCGCGGACCCCGGCGCGAACCTTGAGCAGACCAAGCGCGGTCTCGGCATCATCATGAAGGAGTCGCGCCGCCTGACCACGATGGTCGAGGAGCTGCTGGAATTCACCAAGATGCAGGACGGGCGCTTTACCCTGCGCGTGGAGAGCGTGGATCTTGCCGGCGAGCTGGAGGATGCGGTCTACACGTATTTCGAGCTGTTCCGGCAGGAGGGCATCGAGGTCTGCTACACGGGGCCCGACGACGATATCCCGCCCGTCGCGGCGGACAGCGAGCGCATGAAGCAGGTCTTCTGCAATGTGCTCGACAATGCCGCCAAGCACGGCGGCAGCGGCAAGCGCATCGACGTGAACGCCGCGCGCGAGGGGGAGAGCTTCGTCATCCGCGTGCGCGACTACGGTCCCGGCATTCCCGAGGCGGAGCTGCCGTTCGTCAAGCAGAAGTTTTACAAGGGCTCGTCCAAGGCCCGCGGCAGCGGCATCGGCCTTGCCGTGTGCGATGAGATCATGCGCCTGCACGGCGGCACGTTCGACATTGCCAATGCCGAGGGCGGCGGCGCGGTCGTGACGATCGCGCTCCCGCTGCACTGAAAGAAATAGAACGGGTGTTGCATTTTGAAAGCGCCCGTGGTATGATATCGCATAGAAAAGGAGAACCATTCATGGCAAAAGAAAACGTTCCCGCGCCGAAGTTCCGCACGAGCATCGGCGGACAGGCGCTGATCGAGGGAATTTTGATGCGCGGGCCGGGCAAGCAGGCGATCGTTGTCCGCTCGCCGGACGGGCTCGTGGAAAAGGTGGAGGAGCTGACGCTCGTGCGCGACAAGTACCCCATCCTGGGGCTGCCCGTCATCCGCGGCGCGGTGACGTTCGTGGACTCGATGGTCAAGGGCGTCAAGGCGCTGATGTTCTCGGCGGACTATTTCCCCGACGAGGACATGAGCGAGCCGAGCAAGTTCGACCAGTGGCTCGAGAAAAAATTCGGCAGCGAGAAGATGACGAAGTTCATCACCGCGCTCGCGGTCGTACTGTCGCTGGGGCTGACGATTTTGCTCTTTTTCCTGCTGCCGACGTTTCTGGCCGGGCTCATCGACCCGTTCATCAAGAGCGTGACGGTGCACAATCTGGTCGAATCCGTCATCAAGCTTCTGATCTTTTTCGGCTATCTTCTGCTCTGCTCGAAGCAGAAGGACATTTACCGCGTGTTCCAGTACCACGGCGCGGAGCATAAGACGATCTTCTGCTACGAGGCGGGGCTGCCGCTGACGGTCGAAAACTGCCGCATCCAGCCGCGCCACCATCCGCGCTGCGGCACGAGCTTTCTCTTTGTGGTCGTGGTCGTGTCGATTTTAGTCTCGAGCCTTGTCTTCAGCTTTGTCAACTGGCGCAACATGTGGGTGCGCATGGCGCTGCACCTGCTGCTGCTCATTCCAATCGTGGGCGTGACGTATGAGTTCAACCGCTACGTCGGCGGGCACGACAACAAGGTGACGCGCTTTCTGGCGCGTCCGGGCCTGTGGCTGCAAAACTTTACGACCAACGAGCCGGACGACAGCATGCTCGAGGTCGCCATCCGCGCGCTCGAGCTGGTCATTCCCGAAGAAAAAGGCAAGGATGCGTGGTAAGCATGGCAACGACGTATAATAATCTCTATCTGGATCTGCGCACGGAGCTGAGGCGCGCGGGCGACGAGGAGGCGACGCAGTCGGCGCGCGAGCTCGTCTGCGCCGCGGCGGCAAAAACGCGCGAGGAGCTGGTGCGCGACGGCTCACTCTACGCCTCGCCCGAGGTGGAGAAGAGTGCGCGCGAGCTCGTCAAGCGCCACTTGGCGGGCGAGCCGGTGGCGTATCTCATCGGCGAGTGGGAGTTCTATGGTCTGCCGCTCGACATTTCGCCCGCGGTGCTCATCCCGCGCCCGGATACCGAGGTACTGGCGACAAAGCTCATCGACGCGGCGCGCGGCGCGGGGGCCTGCCGCATTCTGGATCTCTGCGCGGGCAGCGGATGCATCGGCCTTGCCGCGGCGGCAAACCTGCCGAACGCGCGCGTGCTGCTCGGCGAATATGACGAAGAGGCGCTCAAGATCTGCCGGCAGAACATCCGCCGCAACCGCTTGACGGCGCGGGTGGCAAGCCTGAAGATCGACGCGCGGGAAAAGCCCGCGCGCACGCTGGGCGAGTTCCAGTTTCTGGTCAGCAACCCGCCGTACATCCCGAGCGCGGACATCGACACGCTCGACGCTTCCGTGCGCGAGCACGAGCCGCGCCTTGCGCTTGACGGCGGCGCGGACGGGCTCGACTTCTACCGTGTGATCTGCGAAAAGTGGCGCGATGCCCTGTGTGAAAACGGCATGCTCTTTTTCGAGGTCGGCATCGGGCAGGCGGATCAGGTGCTGCGCATCATGCGCTCGCACGGCTTTGGCGACATTCAGATCGTCAAGGACCTCAACAACATCCCCCGCGTGGTGTACGGCACGCGCGTGGAGACCATTTGAAGCAAACTTAGTTTACATAAAGAATCGGGAGGAACGCGAACATGGCAGAAAAGTCTCAGACGAAGGCAGCTGCGGCGATGGCCGACGACAAGAAGCGGGCGATCGAGACCGCGATGCAGCAGATCGAGCGCACCTACGGCAAGGGCTCGATCATGCGCTTTGGCGACAACACCGTGAGCAATGTGGAGGCCATCTCCACGGGCTCGCTGGCGCTCGACCTGGCGCTCGGTATCGGGGGCCTGCCCAAGGGCCGTATCATCGAAATTTACGGGCCTGAATCCTCCGGTAAGACGACGCTGGCGCTGCATGTGCTCGCCCAGGCGCAGAAGGCGGGCGGCGAGGTCGCGTTCATCGACGCCGAGCACGCGCTCGACATCACCTATGCCCGCGCGCTTGGCGTCAAGGTCGAGGATATGCTCGTCTCCCAGCCGGACACCGGCGAGCAGGCGCTTGAGATCACCGAGGCGCTCGTGCGCTCCGGCGCGATCGACGTCATCGTGGTCGACTCCGTCGCGGCGCTCGTGCCGCGCGCGGAGATCGAGGGCGAGATGGGCGACAGCTTTGTCGGTCTGCACGCGCGCCTCATGTCGCAAGCGCTGCGCAAGCTGACCGGCGCGGTCGGCAAAACGAACACCATCGTCATTTTCATCAACCAGCTGCGCGAAAAGGTCGGCGTCATGTACGGCAACCCCGAGGTCACGACCGGCGGCCGCGCGCTTAAGTTCTATTCGAGCGTGCGTATCGATGTGCGCCGCATCGAGGCGCTGAAAAACGGCAGCGAGATCATCGGCAACCGTACGCGCGCCAAGGTCGTGAAGAACAAGATGGCACCCCCGTTCCGCGAGGCGGAGTTCGACATCATGTACGGCGAGGGCATCTCGCTCATCGGCGAACTGATCGACCTCGGCGTCAAGCTCGGATTGGTGCAGAAGAGCGGCTCGTGGTACTCGATGGGCGAAACGCGCATCGGTCAGGGACGCGACGCGGCCAAGCAGTATCTGAAAAACAATCCCGAGATCGCCGATAACCTCGAAGCGGAGATCCGCCGCAACTTCGACAAGCTGATGACGGGCCAGTCCCGCGTGGCGGCGAAGGCCGCAGGCCGCGCCGTGGACGTCAGCGCCGACGATTTCAAGGATGAAGATTGAGAAGATCGAACGATCGAAGCATCAGCAGGAGCGCGTTCTCGTGTATCTGGAGGGGGGAGACCTCCTCCGGGTCACGGAGAGCGAGCTTCTGCGTTTCGGTTTATCGATAGGACTGGACATCGACGAGGGGACTGTGGTAGAATTGCGGCAGTCCGGCGCGCGAAGCGAAACGCGCGTGCGCGCGGCGAATATGATCTCCGCCCGTCCGCTGTCCCGCAAGGAGCTTTTGAAACGGCTGCGCGAAAAGGGCGCGCTTGAAGCCGACGCCGAGGACGCGGCGGACTGGCTCGAGGAGATCGGCGCGCTCAATGACGCGGACTATGCCGCGATGCTCGTGCGCCACTACGGCGGCATGGGCTACGGAGATGCCAAGATCCGCGACGAGCTCTACCGGCGCGGCGTGCCGCGCGAGCTGTGGGCGGACGCGCTCGAGAGATCGCCCGACGCGAAAGAGACGATCCTGCGCGTGATCGCGCAGAAAACGAAGGGCCGCGCGCTCGACGAAAAGGGCCGCAAGCGCCTTTCCGACATGCTGCTGCGGCGGGGCTTTGCCTGGCGCGATGTGCGCGCGGCGCTCGCCGAGATCGGCGAAAATACGACGGAATTCGATTACGAAGAGTGATCGTTCACGATATTTCTACAATCAGTTTACGTTTAGGAGCGGTTTTTATGCCTTATCAGGTATCTTTCATTTCCCTTGGCTGCGCCAAAAACCAGGTCAACTGCGAGCAGATGATGGCCACGGTCCAGCAGGCGGGGTACGAGATCGCACCCGCGCCCGAGGGGGCGGATGTGGCGGTGGTCAACACCTGCGGCTTTCTGGCGTCGGCCTGCGAGGAGGCCATCGACAATATTCTGGAGATGGCGGAGCTCAAAAAGGAGGGCAAGCTCAAGAAGATCATCGTCACCGGCTGCATGGCGCAGCGCTACAAGGACGATGTGCTGAATGAGCTGCCTGAGGTGGACGCGGTGCTCGGCACCGGAAGCTACGGCGACATTGCCCTCGCCATCGATGAGGTGATGGGCGGCAGCGGCCTGCGACCGTGCTACATGGGCAGTATCCAGAACTGCGCGCAGGGCGGCGCGCGCATTTTGTCCACGCCCCCGTGGTACGCCTATCTCCGCATTGCCGAGGGCTGCGACAACTGCTGCGCCTACTGCGTCATCCCGCGCCTGCGCGGCCGCTACAGGAGCCGCCCGATGAATGAGCTGCTCGACGAAGCGAGCGAGCTTGCGTCGTCGGGCGTGAAGGAGCTCATCGTCATCGCGCAGGACATCACGCGCTACGGCACGGACTTAAACGGCGAGCACCAGCTGGCAGCGCTTTTGCGCGAGCTGTGCAAGTTTGATTTTCACTGGATCCGCTTACACTATCTTTATCCCGACGATATCACCGACGAGCTGATCGACACCATCGCGCGCGAAGAGAAGATCGTTCCGTATCTCGACATACCCATCCAGCACTGCAACGACGATATTCTGAAAGCGATGAACCGCCGCGACACGAAGGAGAGCATCCGCAAGGTGTTCCGTGATCTGCGCGCGCGCATTCCCGGCCTTGTGCTGCGCACGTCCATCATCGCGGGCCTGCCCGGCGAGGGAGAGAAGGAGTTCGAGGAGCTCTGCGATTTCCTGCGCGAGGAGAAGATCGAGCGCGCGGGCGTGTTCCCGTTCTCGCCCGAGGAGGGGACGAAGGCCGCGACGATGGAGCACGTTCCGATGGAGGAGGCCCAGCGCCGCACGGAGCTTTTAGTCGACGTGCAGAGCGATATCATCGACGAATACAATGAATCCGTCCTCGGCGATGTGCGCGAAGTGCTGTGCGAGGGCTGGAGCGAGGAAGCGCAGTCCTTTGTCGGCCGCAGCTACGCCGAGTCCGTGGATATCGACGGAAAGATCTACTTTTCCGCAGAACGTGATATCATGGCAGGCGAGTTCGTCAATGTCCGCCTGACCGGCACGATGGACGGCGAGCTGACCGGCGAAGCGGTCGAATAAGTAAATGCCCCGCAGGGCAGGAGGAAAGAGAGATATGACAACTGCAAACAAATTAACGATCATGCGCATTGCGCTGATCCCCGTATTCTTAGTGGTGCTGTACCTGGACTTCGCGGGTGCGAGATGGTGGGCGCTCGGTATTTTCATTGTCGCGTGCCTGACGGACTTTGCCGACGGCTACATCGCCCGCCACTATAATCAGATCACAAATTTCGGCAAGTTCATGGACCCGCTGGCGGACAAGATGCTCGTCATGGCGGCAATGTGCTACTTTGTCGAATGTGGGCAGATGCCCGGCTGGTGTCTCGCCATCGTGCTGCTGCGCGAATTTGCCGTTTCCGGCATGCGCCTTGTCGCCGTGGAGCAGGGGCGCGTCATCGCGGCCGCGTGGTCGGGCAAGGTGAAGACCGCCTCGACCATGGTGTGCCTGTGCCTGATGCTGGTCTTCCAAAGCAACCTTTTGAATGTCGTGTGCATCGCGGTCATCGTGGCGACGACCGTGTACTCCGGCATTGAGTATTTCGCAAAGAACCTCGACGTCTTCAAAGAGGCGGACTAAATCCGTTATTTCATCTTCTCAAAGGAGATCTATCATGTATTTATACAATTCCGCGACCCATAAAAAGGAAGAATTCAAGACCCATACGCCGAACCATGTGGAGATGTACACCTGCGGCCCGACCGTGTACCACTTTGCCCACATCGGCAACCTGCGCTCCTACATCATGGAGGACGTGCTGGAAAAGTACCTGCGCTTTTCGGGCTACAGCGTGAACCGCGTCATGAACATCACCGACGTCGGCCACCTGACGAGCGACGCCGACGAGGGCGAGGACAAGATGGTCAAGGGAGCTAAGCGCGAGCACAAGACCGTCATGGAGATCGCCAAGTTCTACACCGACGCGTTCTTCGCCGACTGCAAGAAGCTCAACATCAAGCGCCCCGACGTCGTCCAGCCCGCAACGGGCCTGATCGACGATTATATCAAGATCATCACGAAGCTGCTCGACACCGGCTATGCCTATATCGCCGGCGGCAATGTGTACTTCGACACGAGCAAGCTCTCTCGCTACTATATCTTCAACGACCACAACGAGGAAGACCTCGCCGTCGGCGTGCGCGAAGGCGTGGAGGAGGACGAGAACAAGAAGAACAAGAACGACTTCGTCCTCTGGTTCACGAAGTCCAAGTTCGAGGATCAGGCGCTCAAGTGGGATTCCCCCTGGGGCGTCGGATATCCGGGCTGGCACATCGAGTGCTCCGGCATTTCGATGAAGTACAACGGCGAATACCTCGACCTGCACTGCGGCGGCGTGGACAACGCCTTCCCGCACCACACGAACGAGATCGCGCAGAGCGAGAGCTACCTCGGTCATCCCTGGTGCCTCCAGTGGTGCCACGTGGCGCATCTCAACACCTCGCACGGCAAGATGTCTAAATCCAAGGGCGAATTTTTGACGGTCTCGCTGCTTGAGGAAAAGGGCTATGACCCGCTGGCGTACCGCTTCTTCTGCTTACAGAGCCACTACCGCAAGAGTCTTGTCTTCACGTGGGAAAACCTTGACAATGCGGTCGCCGCGTACAACAAGCTCATCGCGAAGATCGCGAACATCAAGGACGAGGGCGGCGTGGACGAGGCCGTTCGCGCCGAGTACCGCGCAAAGTTCATGAAGGAAATGGACAACGACCTCAACACCGCCATGGGCGTGACCGCGCTCTACGACGTGCTCAAGGCACAGACCACGGGCGCGACAAAGCTCGCCATCATCGGCGACTATGACACGGTGCTGAGCCTGGATCTCCTCAAGAAAGCTGCGGAAGAGCGCGAGAAGAAGGAAAAGGCCGCGGCCCAGCAGAGCGCGGGCGGCTATACGGTCGTCTCCGAGGACGGCACGGCGGACGAGACGATCGAAGCGCTTATCCGTCAGCGCGCGGAGGCCAAGAAGGCGAAAAACTTTGCCGAGGCCGACCGCATCCGCGACGAGCTCAAGGCGCAGGGCGTTGAAGTGACCGATATGCCCGGCGGCGCAAAGTGGAAGCGCGTGTAAGGAGAAGGACAATGGAAGTTTCACAGGCCATCCGCGGCAGAAGAAGCATCCGCCGCTATAAGGCAGACCCGATCGCGCACGAGGTGATCGAGCAGATCGTCGCGGACGCGGCGTATGCCCCCTCGTGGAAGAATACGCAGATCGCACGCTATGTGCTCGTCGAGGACCGCGCGACGATCGACAAAATGGCGGAAGAGATGGTGCTTGATTTCAAGCTGAACGAAAAGACGCTCAAGGCCTGCCCTGCGCTGATGGTGCTCACGTATGTGACCGGGCGCTCGGGCTACGAGCGCGACGGCTCGTTCTCCACGCCCAAGAAGGACGGCTTTGAGATGTTCGACGCGGGCGTCGCGGCGCAGACCTTCTGCCTGGCCGCGTGGGAGCGCGGCGTCGGCACGGTCATCACCGGCTATTTTGACGAAGAGAAGATCATCGAGCTGCTGCACCTCCCGGAAAATCAGAGGGTGGGCTGCGTGATCGGCATGGGCTATCCGGATGAGGAGCCCGCCGCGCCGAAGCGCAAGGCTGTCGCCGAACTTTTGACTTATCAGAACGCGTGAGCGCGTTCCGCTGAACAAATAAGGAAAAGAGCCGCCCGCGGGCGGCTCTTTTTTTTATCGTTCAGCATCGATGACAAAAAATAGAATAAAAAACGAATTTGCATGAATTCCATAAATGAAAGAACGCGAAGGGTACGATTCATTTTCTGCAAGGGTTTTGGGGGGATTTTCCTCGCTTTTTGACGGAGAGTGTGGTATGCTGACGCAGAATAGTGTTGACGGAAAGGAAGTATACCCATGATCGATATTTTTGACATGATGGGGCCCGTGATGGTCGGACCGTCCAGCTCGCACACGGCGGGCGCGGCGCGCATCGGCGCCATGGGCCGCACGCTCCTCGGCGAGGATGTGGCCGAGGCGAAGATCGGCCTGCACGGCTCGTTTGCCGAAACGGGCTTCGGCCACGGCACGGACCGCGCGCTGCTGGCGGGGCTGCTTGGCATGAAGCCGGACGATCTGCGCATCCCGAACGCCTATCAGGAAGCGGACCGCGCGGGGATGAAATACTCCTTTCACACCGTGGACCTGCGCGACGCGCACCCGAACACCGCCCTTTTAGAGCTGACGGGAGTAAGCGGCAAGAAGATGGCCCTGCAGGCCTCGTCCGTCGGCGGCGGGGCGATCGTCGTCAATAAGATCGACGGCATCAGCGTGAATTTTACCGGCGAGTTCAACACGCTCATCGTGCGCAATCAGGATGAATCCGGCTCGGTCGCGGCCATCACGTCGATTCTGAGCCAGCTGCGCGTCAACGTGGCGAACATGAGCGTGAACCGCCACCGCCGCGGGGGCGACGCGCTGATGGTCATCGAGACCGACCAGCACATCAAGCGCAATCAGGTGGAATTTCTTGCCCAGCTGCCGGGCATTCTGTCTTTGACCTATTACGACAAGGAGGACGATGAAGATGGTTCTGGATTCGATGAAGCAAATCTTTGAGTGCTCGGAGCGGGAGAACCTTCCCTTCTGGGAGATCGTCCTGCACTATGACATGGACCTGCGGCAGGTGAGCCGTCAGGCCTCAATGGCGAAGATGCTCACGACCTGGCAGGCCATTCAGGACGCGGCGGACTCCTACACCGGCACGCAGCGCAGCGTGAGCGGCCTTGTCGGCGGCGACGGGCTGAAAATGCGCATGTATCTGCGCCGGGGCGAGAGCATCTGCGGCAATCTGATCGGCGAGGCGATCGCACAGGCCATCTCGATGGCCGAGTCCAACGCCTGCATGCGCCGTATCGTGGCCGCGCCGACGGCGGGCTCCTGCGGCGTTGTGCCGGCGGTGCTGCTGGCGCTCAAGCAGCAGGAGGATTACACGCAGCACCAGCTGCTCGAAGCGCTGTATGTCGCTTCCGGCATCGGCGCGGTGATCGCTTACCGCGCGGGTATTTCCGGCGCGGCGGGCGGCTGTCAGGCCGAGATCGGCACGGCGTCGGCCATGGCGGCGGGCGCGCTTGTCACGCTGCGCGGCGGCACGAACGAGCAGATCGGCCACGCGGTCGCCATCGCGCTCAAAAACCTCATGGGCCTTGTCTGCGACCCGGTGGCGGGCCTTGTCGAGGTCCCGTGCGTCAAGCGCAACGTCATCGGCGCGGTGAACGCCATCTCGGCGGCGGACATGGCGCTTGCAGGCATCGAGAGCCGCATCCCCGTCGATGAGGTCATCGACGCGATGGGCGAGGTCGGGCGGCGCATGCCGGTCGAGTTCCGCGAGACGGCGCTCGGCGGCCTTGCCGCAACGCCCACGGGCGAAGCCGTGAAGGCGAGGATGCCGCACGGCGCACCGCAGAAGAAATAAGAAAAAGCCTTTCAAAGCGCTGCTTTGAAAGGCTTTTCGTTTGTCAGAAAAAATCAGTCGAATTCGAGTCCCGTTGCCCGGCGCTCGAGCACGTCGCCGACGATGGCGCTCCACGGCGCGAAGGGGCGGAGCAGCGCAAGGAGCTTTTCCGCTTCGCCACGCGGCAGCGCGACTAAAAGCCCACCCGAGGTCTGCGGGTCGGCGGCAAGGTCCAAAAGCGCCTGCTGCGCCGAGGGGAGCACCGTGAGGTGCGGCTTCACATAGTCCATGTTGCGGTAAGCGCCCGAGGGGATGATGCCCATTTCGGCCATGCCGCGCGCTTCGTCCATCAGCGGCAGCTTATCGCCGTGCAGGCGGATGGTCACGCCGCTGCCGTCGGCCATCTCGAAGCTGTGGCCGAGCAGGCCGAAGCCCGTGACATCCGTGCAGGCGTGCACGTCATTCACCTGACGCACCGCGTCGCCCGCGGCCTTGTTGAGCGTGGCCATGTGGGCATAGGCCGCGTCGCGCGCGGCGTCGGAGATGAGGTCCGCCTTGAGCGCGGTCGTGAGGACGCCGCTGCCGATGGGCTTGGTGAGCACGAGCACGTCGCCCGGCCGCGCGCCGACATTTTTAAGGATACGGTCGGGATGCACGAAGCCCGTGACGCACAGGCCGTATTTCGGCTCGTTGTCCTGGATCGTGTGGCCGCCGGCGATGACGCAGTTCGCTTCAACAGCCTTGCTGTGCCCGCCCTCTAAAATGGCGCGCACGTCCTCCTTCGGCAGGCAGTTCGGCACGCACAGAAGGTTCATCGCGACTCTCGGTTCGCCGCCCATGGCGTACACGTCGCTCAAGGCGTTCGCCGCGGCGATCTGACCGAAGAGATAGGGATCATCCACGATGGGGGTGAAAAAGTCCACCGTCTCGATGACGGCGACCTCGTCGGAGACGCGGTAGACGGCGGCGTCGTCGCTGCTGTCGTATCCGACGATCAGGTCACGGTCCTTGACATTCGGCAGACCGTGCAGAATTTCCGTCAGGGCGCCCGGCCCCAATTTGGCCGCTCACCCGGCGGCGGTGGTCATCTGCGTGAGACGGAGCTTTTCCTTCATGCGGCGCACCTCCTGTTCTGAAAACGTCATTCCGGGCGTGTCCGCCCGGAATGCGGAAAGGCAAAGTATATTCATTGTAGAGAATCGCGCCGGATTTGTCAAATCGGAAAAGAAGATGAGAGCATCCCGCCGAAAAGATGGCGCGGCGAAGGCGTGCGGGGGGAGAAAAGAAGCTATCATAAAATTCGATTAAATTAGATGCAATATTCATAAAAACAATGAAGAATGAGCGGGAAAAACGAAAAAGAGCGTGCCAAAGGGGGAAATATCTGCTATGATGAAAATTGAAAATTCAGCGGCACTGCCGCCAGAAAAGGAGATCAAAAGATGACGATCGAAGTCAATGCGATGGGCGATGCCTGCCCGATCCCTGTTGTAAAAACGCAGAAGGCCATGCAGGAGCTTGGCGGCGCGGGCGTGATCGAAACGCTGGTCGATAACGAGACGGCGGTGCAGAACCTCGGCAAGCTGGCCGCGAGCAAGGGCTGCGCATCCAAGAGCGAAAAGCTCGGCGAGAACCAGTACCGCGTGACCATCACCGTGGGCGAGAATGTGAACGCGGCGGAGGAGAGCGGCGAATGCTATACCTGCGGCAAGCCGAAGATCGTGGCGGTGCTGTCGTCCGACAAGATGGGCAGCGGCAGCGACGAGCTCGGCGGCGCGCTGATGAAGGCCTTTGTCTACGCGCTGAGCCAGCAGGAGACCCTGCCCGACACCATCCTCTGCTACAACGGCGGCGTGAAGCTGACGTGCGAGGGCTCGGAGTCTCTCGAAGACCTCAAGGGCATGGCCGCGCGCGGCGTGGAGATCATGAGCTGCGGCACGTGCCTCAACTTCTACGACCTCAAGGAAAAGCTCGCCGTCGGCGAGGTGACGAACATGTACGTCATCGTCGAAAAGATGAGCGGCGCGGACCGCGTCGTCCGTCCGTAAGATGATCTATCTTGACAACGCGGCGACCACGCTGCGAAAGCCGCCGCAGGTCATCGACGCGGTGGTCGCGGCGATGGGGAGCTTTGGCAACAGCGCGCGCGGCACGCACGAGGAGGCGCTTGCCGCCTCGCGCGTGATCTACGACACGCGCTGCAAGCTCGCCGCGCTCTTTGGCTGCAAGCGGCCTGACCACGTGGCGTTCACCTGTAACTCGACCGAGGCGCTGAACATCGCCATCCATGGCTGCATCCACGCGGGCGAGCATGTGATCTCGACCGACCTTGAGCACAACTCTGTCCTGCGACCGCTTTACCGGCTGGAACGGGAAAACAATGTCAAGTTGAGCTTTGTTCCCGCAGATCGGCAGGGGAACATCGACTACGCCGATTTTGAACGGCTGCTGCGTCCCGATACCCGCGCCGTCGTCTGCACGCATGCCTCGAACCTGACGGGCAACACGCTGGATCTGGCGTGCATCGGCGCATTTGCGCACGAACACGACCTTTTGTTCATTGTGGACGCTTCGCAGAGCGCGGGCGTGCTGCCCATCGACATGGAGCAGATGCACATCGACGTGCTGTGCTTCACGGGGCACAAATCGCTGATGGGCCCGCAGGGCACGGGCGGACTGTGCGTGCGCGAGGGTGTGGACATCAACCCCTGGAAGGTCGGCGGCACGGGCGTGCAGACCTATCTCCACGAGCAGCCCGAGCAGATGCCGACGCGGCTAGAGGCGGGCACGCTCAACGGCCACGGTATCGCGGGGCTGAACGCCGCGCTCGACTTTTTGCAGGAGACCGGCGTTGAGGCCATCCACGCGCATGAAATGGCGCTGCTGCGCCGCTTTGTCGCGGGCGTCAAGAAAATTCCGGGTGTGGCGCTCTACGGCGATTTTGACCATGAGCGCACGGCGGTCGCCGCGCTCAACATCGGCGACATGGACTCGGGCGAGGTATCGGATATCCTGTCCGAGGATTACGGCATCGCGACCCGCCCGGGCGCGCACTGCGCGCCGCGCCTGCACAAGGCGCTCGGAACTGAGGAGCAGGGCGCGGTGCGCTTCAGCTTCGGCTGGTACAATACGGAAGAGGAAGCGGACGCCGCGGTCAACGCACTCCGCGAGATCGCAACATGAGAGAGAAAAAGCTATGGCTCGTCATCACCTTCCACACGACGGCCGCGGCCATCGCGATGGAAAAGCTCTGCCGGGCGCAGGACCTGCCGGGACGGCTCATCCCCGTGCCGCGCGAACTGACGGCGGACTGCGGCATGGCATGGCGCGCGGGCGTGGAGGACAGAGCCGCGCTCGAAGCCATGGTCGGGCGGGAAAAGCTCGAGGCCGCGGGCTTTTACGAGCTGATGATCTGAAAAACGAAATATCACAGAAGCGCAGGCATGATCGTGAAAAACGATCATGCCTGCGCTTTTTTGGTGAAATGCGACAGAAAAACGCCGGGAAGATTTGTGTTATTGTTTTTCTTGATGACAGACGCGATTTTATGCTGAAACAGAATTGGCGATTTTTCCCGCGCTCCCTTATACTATGATTCGGCAGAATTTGACACTGCCGGTGTGTAAAAAAACAGAATTAGGAGAGTGGAAACATGAAAAAGGTACATTTGGGCGTCGTCATTTCCGGCGCCGCCGTGGGCCTTGCCGCCGTGGTGCTCACCATGCTCGGCAACCCCGCGAACATGGGCTTCTGTATTGCCTGCTTCCTGCGCGACATTTCGGGCGCCTGCGGCCTGCACAGCGCCGCGAAGGTCCAGTATGTCCGCCCGGAGATCATCGGTCTCGTGCTCGGCGCGTTCATCATGAGCGTTGCGGGCAAGGAATTCAAGGCGCGCGCGGGTTCGTCCCCGGCGGTCCGCTTTGTGCTCGGCGCGTTCGTCGTCATCGGCGCGCTGGCGTTCCTCGGCTGCCCGCTGCGCATGGTGCTGCGCCTCGGCGGCGGCGACCTCAACGCGCTCGTCGGCCTGATCGGCTTCACCGGCGGTATCCTGCTCGGCATTGCGAGCCTTAAAAAGGGCTTTTCGCTCAAGCGCTCGTACGAAGCGCACAAGGCGGAGGGCGGCGTGCTGCCGACTGTGATGGCCGCGCTGCTGATCCTCGTCGTCACCGTGCCCGCGCTGTTCAAGTTCTCGGAAGAGGGCCCGGGCTCGATGCGCGCGCCGTTCTGGATCGCGCTTGTCATCGCGCTCGTTGTTGGCGCGCTCGCGCAGAAGAGCAGGCTCTGCATGGTCGGCGGCCTGCGTGACGCGTTCATGCTCAAGGACTTCCACCTGCTCTATGGCTTTGTTGCCATCTTCGTCGTCACGCTGGTCGGCAACCTCGCCATGGGCAAGTTCCACCTCGGCTTCGCGCTCCAGCCCGTCGCGCACAGCGCGCACCTGTGGAATCTGCTGGGCATGGTGCTCGTCGGCTGGGGCAGCGTGCTGCTCGGCGGCTGCCCGCTGCGCCAGCTCATTCTGGCCGCGCAGGGCAACGGCGACAGCGCCGTGACCGTGTTCGGCATGATCGTCGGCGCGGCGATGGCGCACAACTTCGGCCTTGCCGGCAACCCCGATTTCAAGAGCGAGGCGGGCGAGCTGATCGTCGGCGGCATTTCCAATGCCGGTAAGATCGCCGTCGTCCTCGGCCTTGTCGTGATGCTCGTGATCGCGCTTTTGAACATGCCCAAAAAGGAGGAGGCCAACGCATGATCGACGCAAGAGGATATTCCTGCCCCATGCCCGTTGTCATGGTACAGAACGAAGTGAAAAAGAACGCGCCGAAGTCTCTCGAGGTGCTGGTGGACAGTATGACCTGCGTGGAGAACGTCACCCGCTTTGCCGAAAAGCAGGGCTACCAGGTGAACTATGCCGCCGAGGGCGAGGATTTCCGCCTGAAGCTCAGCAAGTAAGAAAAGAGAAAAAAGTGCCCGAAGGCTTGTCCTTGAACTGCACCCCACTTGTTAGACAGTATGATATACTATCTAACAAGTGGGGTG
>JAYABH010000015.1:0-17396 GCA_037343695.1 bacterium
TCGTCGGCGTGGTCGGCACGCTGCAGTTCGACGTGTTCGAATACCGCATGAAAAATGAGTACGGCGTCGATCTTCGCATGAGCGGCCTGCCCTATGAGCATCTGCGGCTCATCCGCGAGTGCCCGTGCGACGTGAAGGACCTGCTGCTCTGCTCTGGGTCCCGTGTGCTCGAGGATTTCAAGGGCCGCAAGCTCATCGCTTTCGGCGGCGAGTGGAGCGTCGGCTTCCTCACCAAGCACAACGAGGGTCTCGTCCTCGACGACTGGCTGAGCGTGTAACAATTTAAAAAATTTTGCCGCCCGCAGGCGGCAAATGATCTGAATCGTTTTTTCTGACGACATGCGCGTCAGAAAAAACACTCTGCGCGGTGCGCGTGTCGCAGCCGTCCTGCGGGCGGCAAGGCACGAAGCGAAGTGAAGCTTTCTCAAAGGAGCGGCCCAAAGGGCCGCTCCTTTGAATATTTTTTACGCGTTGTAGATCTCTTCGTTCAGCACGCCCTCGGATTTGGCGACGTAGATGCTCGTGGCGGAGTCGCCGACGACGTTGAGCGCCGTGACCAGCATCTCGATGGGGCGGTTGATCGCGAGGATCAGGCTGTAGGCCAGCATCGCCGCGTCGTTCACGTAGCCGAGGCCGGAAAGGATCGTGAAGAGGATGATTGCGCCGGAGCCGGGGGCCGCGGGCGTACCGGCGGAGGCGATGAGCGCGAGCAGCGCGATGATGACGAGCTGGGTGAAGCTGATGCTGTAGCCCGCGCAGCCGGCGATGAAGAGCGTGGCCACGACCTGCATGATGGCCGTGCCGTTCATGTTGATGGTCATGCCGAGCGGCAGGACGAAGGAAGCGATCTTTTCATCCACACCGAGCTCCTCGACCGTGGTCTTGACGTTCAGCGGGAGCGTCGCCGCGCTCGAGGAGGTGGAGAAGCCGAACACCGCGACGCGGCTGATCTTTTTGGCGAACTTGAAGGGGTTGACATGCGCGGACACCGCGACGAAGGCGGGATAGCCGATGAAGAGGAAGATGAGCAGCAGCGCGACCGTGAGCAGCACGTAGGCGACGGCGGGCTTGAGGTGCTCGACGCCGTAGGAGGCGAAGGTGCGCGTGAGCAGCATGAAGATGGCAACGGGGCCGAACTTGCTGACGACGAAGTTGAGGAACACGACGACCACGTCGTTGAGTTCCTGGATGAGCTTGCGCAGCGTCGCGGTCTTCTCCTCGCCGAGCGTCTTCATGCAAAGGCCGAGCGACACCGCGAGGAACACGATGGCGAGCACCGCCGTGTTGCTCGAGAACGTCGATGCGATGTTCGAGGGGATGACGTTGAGCACCACGAGCAGCGGGTTCGAGCCCTGCGAGCCGGACACGCTCTCAAGCCCCTCGACCGCGATGTGGAACACGCCCATATCATAGAAGATGTAGCCGCAGACGCAGGCCAGAACGAGCGCAAAAAAAGAACAGATCAGGAAACCTTTGATACACTTGAAAGAAATTCTTCCAAGAGTACTGGTATCGGAGATCTGCCCTATCGCTAAGGTAATGGAAGTAAACACCATCGGCACGATCACGAGCTGCAGCGCACGGATAAACATCTGACCGGCCAAATAGAAGAGGCCCAGCGCACTGCTTGCACCGGCGGCGGTGATGTCCTGGAACAGGAGATTGTTGATGGCGGTCCACGCCGCTTCCTGTCCGGAGGAATTCAGGTGCTCTCGCAGGAGCAAAAACAGAATGCCGGCGGTCAGTCCCGAAACAAGGGAAATGGCCATCTTTGTCGCCAGGGTTTTCTCTTTCCTTACTTTCATTTGCAATATCCTTTCTTTTCCCGCGCCCGCCCGCCGTTTTCCGGCCCGCGTTTGCGATTTTTACGAGCATACTATACAGGCGGAAAAATAGCAACCGTATTTTTCCCTAAATATGAACAGAATTTTAACGCCTTCTCCGTCCAATCGGGAGAAATTGCAAAAAAAGGAAGGCCCGCCGGAGCGGTCCTTCCTTTTTTTCGTCAGTTTGCGCTCTGGCGGGCCTTGAGACGCTCGAGCAGCGCGCGCAGCGGCGGCAGGAGCACGAAGGTGAGCACAGTGTTGGACACGCAGTGGATCACGTCATACGGAATGCCGGAGATCCACCACGAGACCGCCATCTTCCATCCCCCGATGAAGAGGTAGGGAATGGCGCACAGCGCGCCGAAGCACAGCCCGTGCAGCCCCGCGATGGCGGCCCAGAGCGCGCGGCTGCGGCTCTGCCGGAAGGGCAGCGCCATCAGAACGGCGAGCGGCCAGACGTAAAGATACATCAGGTTCCAGAGTCCCGCGCCGTAGAGCGCGATCTCAAGCAATGCAAAGCCGAAAGCCGGGTAGAGCGCCTTCACGCCGTACACCGCCGCGGCCAGAAGCAGCAGCAGCGTGACCGGGTGCACGTTGGGGATGAGCCGCAGGCACTCCTTGCCCGCGACCATCAGCGCGCAGATGAGCGACAGCTCCGCGATCTCGCGGATGCTGAGAGCGCTCTCTTTACCAGCCGACATTCAGGACGAAGTCGTACACGTCGCCGTCCGCGACGGGCTGGCTGTCCACGCCCAGCTCGGCGAATTCGCCGTTGACGCTGTAGCCCCACCACTCCTGTTTGCTCTCGTCGGCGGTCTCACCGTCCACAGTCTGAACATACAGGCCGTACTCGCTCTCGGTACCCTCGATGAGGTTCTCCTGCTCGAGCGCGCCGCGCACGTACTCGGCGTCGGTGTAGATGGTGTAGGACGTGTCGTCGCCGTTCAGGTGGTCGACGTTGACGGTGATCTCCTTGCTGCCCTTCTGGGCCGCGGGCTTGTTCGCCTGCCAGATGACGAGCGCGGCCACCGCCAGCACGAGGACCACGACAAGGGCGATCAGGCCCTTTTTATTGTTCTTTTTCTCCATGAAATTCTTCTCTCCTTTTCTGTTTTGGCAAAACCAGCTTTGTTGCTGCGACAGGATATCACAAAACTTTTGTGCCGTCAAGGGAAGCGCCCCGCCGCAGCGATGAAAAAGGCGGGCAGGCGAAAACGCCTGCCCGCCTTTCCTTTTCCTTTCGGAACGGCAGTGTATTTACTTGAGCACGTTCTCGATAAAACGGTTGAGCATCGCAGCCGCCTGCGCGCGGGTCGCTTCGCCGCGCGGCAGCAGAAGGCCGCTGTCGTCGCCGCGCAGAAGGCCTGCGCCGACCGCCCAGTTCATCGCGGACACCGCGTAGGCGCTCACGGTGCTGCCGTCGGAGAAGCCGCCGAGGTTCTCTTCAAGCGTCACAGCGTCCATGCCCTTGTACTGCGCATAGCGGTACAGGATCGCGGCGAACTGCTCGCGCGTGATGGCGTTGTCCGGGCAGAACTCCGTGCTGCTCACGCCCGTCACGATGCCGTTGGACGCGGCCCAGATGACGGCGTCGTTATAGTACGCGTCCGCCTTCACATCCTGGAAGCTGCTCTTGCCGCTCACGGCGGGAGAATTCTCCATGCGGTAGAGGATGGTGACGATCATGCCGCGGGTGGTGGTCAGGTCGGGGCTGAAGGTCGTATCGCTCGTGCCGCCCATCAGGCCCTTTTCATACATGGACATCACATCGTCATAGAACCAGTCCTGATCGGACACGTCGGTGAACGGGCACTTGACCGTCCACTTGGCGTAAACGGTCGTGTAGCCTCTGACCTTCACCTTTTCCACGGAGTTGGTCAGTTCCTTGTCCGTATACCAGCCGGCGAAGGTATAGCCGGCCTTCTTCGTCTCATACTTGCTCAGATCGACCGTCGTGCCGGAGGAAACGCGCAGGTCCTCCAGCTCGCTGCCGCCGTTGGTCTCAAAGCGCAGCGTGCAGAGGGCGGAGCCGGTGCCGGTACCCGGCGTCGGGGTCGGGGTGGGATCCGGCTTGGGATCCGGCTTGGGATCGGGCTTGGGATCGGGCTTGGGATCGGGCTTGGGATCGGGCTTCGGGTCGGGCTTGGGATCGGGCTTCGGGTCGGGCGTGGGCGTCTCCTGCTTGCCCGGCCAGTCGGTCAGACGGTAGACAGAGCCGCCGCGGATGGCGTTGCCGGGAATGAAGACGACGTAATCGTCCGTCAGGGCGAAGTTGCGCATGGTCTGGTTGGAATCGTCGCCAAGGCCGTTGAGCGTGATCACGTCGATCTTGAGGTTATCGCCGTTCGCGTCCGTGGTGATGGCGTAGGTGTCGCAGCCGGCAACGGAGGCCGACACCGCGTTCAGGCAGGTGAGCAGGGCGTTGAGCTGTCTGGCGCTCTCCTCATTGAGAAGCTGGTCGAGCACCTTCTGCAGCTCCTCGGGGAGCTCCACATAGCCGCTTTCCTTGAGCTTCTCGTAGTATGCCACGAGCTGCTTATACACGCGGTAGAACGCGTCGATGTTCTCCTGACCGCTGGCGTCGAGAAGGTCGGTGAGCGTGCTCATGCCATAGGGCAGGGCGAGCAGCTCCACGATCTCGCGGGCGGACATGCTGTGCGGCACGATCGCGCCGCTGCGGATGCCCTCGACGAGGGCGGCGGTCTGCTCGCTCGTCAGCGCGAGCTTTTCGGTGGAAGCGGCCTTATCGCCGTCCAGGCCGAACTGCGCCGCGGCCTGACCGCCGAACATGCGCTCATAGGTCTGCGCGGCCGTGAGGGCCTTCGCGACCTCCTCTTCCGGCGTCAGCGCGGTGCTGCCGGACAGATCGAAGCCCTTGTAAAGGCCGCTCAGCGCGTTGCTGCCGGAGGAATCCTTATCAAGCAACAGCTGGATGAGGACCTTGAGGTAGCTGATCTTCTCGGCCCACTCGTCCTCGCTCATCTTGAGCACGTCGCCGTTCATGATCTTGACCATCGGGCGCAGGAGCGAGCCCTCGTCCAGCGTGCCGAGCAGCATGACGCCGTCGTTATCGTCCGTCTTGTCCTCGTCCCAGATCTGGGTCATCGAGGTGTACTGGTTGATGCGGCTGCCGTGACCGTTGAGACCGGTATAGCCGCTCTCCCAGCCGGAGAGCGACCCGTTCGGGAAGGTCTTGGTCTTGTCGCCCACGACAAGCTCAATGTTGTAGTCGCCGTCCATGCGGTAAAGGTTCACCGACTGGGACAGGACCGTCGCCAGATGGACGAAATCCATCTGCAGCATGGGATAGGTCGCCTGGGTCACGTCGTTGTAGTCGCCGATGTAGAGGTAGCCGTTGTAGACCTCCATCGTGCAGATCGCGGCCGCGAAGCGGTTCGGGTCGATGTTGAAGGTGTACATGGCGGGGTTGGTGTCGGCGTGGTTGACGCTGTTGTCCCACTGGTCGTTCGCCGTGTTGCCGATGATCGGCTTCCATGTCCAGGCGCTGCGGTCAGAGGGAGAGGCGCCGTCTTTCAGCGTGCCCTCCAGAATGGCGTAGCCCGCGAAGCACTTGGTCTCCTCGAGCGTGTCGGGATCGACCGCGGTGTAAACGCCCTCGGTCGGGTTCAGCGTGGAGTGCAGCGCCTTCTGACCGGCATTGATGGCCATGTACAGCTTGTCGTTGTACTCGATCATCTGATAGACCGTGCCGCCGTAGTTGGCGTCATACATGTGGTAGGCGGGGTAGTTGAGAAGCTCCTCGCTCTGCTCGGCGATCTCGGTGAACTCGCTGTTGCGCAGCGCGCTGCCCTCGACCTTGATGCCCTTGAAGCTGCCGTCGGCGTTGAAATCATCCGCGTCCGGTGTGTAGGCGATGATGTGCGCGCCGTCCTTCTGCGTCACAGAAGCGATCAGCGAGCCCTTGTAGACCGTGATCGCGCGGGGGATGGGGAACACGTAGGCCGCCTGCATGGCTCTGTACTCCTCCATCGTAACGGCCTGGTAGACCGTGCGGAAGGAATCATCCTCGGGGTTGACCTCGAAGATGGAGGGGATGCCGGTCGCAGCATCCGCCACGCTTTCCGTGCCGACCTGCGTGCCGATGAAGTAGAAGCGGCCGTTATACGCAACGGCATTGCGCAGCGTGACCTGATAGCCGTTGACGGAGCCCGCCATCAGGATCTTGGCTTCGCCGGTCTTGACGTTCATCTTGAAGAGGATGCCCTGCGTGGGAACGGGGTGCTCGGTGTAATAGTTGTCGCCGTAGAGCAGGCCGACGGCGCTGTCCACGATCTTCTGGTTGTACTCCACAGCCTCCTCATTGGTCGAGCCGTCTTCATTGGTCTCATCCTTCAGAAGACCCATGGACTTGAACATCGTCCTGGCGTTGTCCTTGGTGATGCCGGTGCCGCCGTACATCGTGCCGATGTAGACCCAGTCGCCGTAGCCCAGCGCGGAGAAGGCGTAGGACTGGCAGGCATCGCCGGTCAGGCTCTCCTTGATCTCAGCCATCATGCCGTCGATCTCTTCGGCAGTCGCACCGGGATACTTGCTCTCAAGCTTGGTTCTGAGCTTGGCAAGCTCCGCGGCCATGTCGATCGCGGGCGTGTCCGCGCCCTCGGCATACATGTGCTCGATCACGCCGGTGCAGATCTTGCCGTTGGGATCCGTGTACTGGTAGTAGTCCACAAAACCGTCGGCGCTGCCGGCAGCCACGTCCGCGTGGGAGACCTTCTCGAGCGTGTAGCCGTTGTTGGTGTACGTGTACTGCGCGTTGAGCGTCGTGTCCTCATCGCTCTGCTTGGCAAACGCCGTCACATTGAGCGACGTCGCCAGCATCGTCAGCGCGAGAAGCAGACTTCCGATCTTTCTTTTCACTATCGTTCCTCCTTGATTAAAATATGGTGCGGTTGGAATTTGCGGGTAGAAGCATACCATATTCCGTCTGTCTTTTCAACCAAAATATGCTATTTTCTCACATATTTTTGAAATTATAACATGAAAGCCGCCCTTTTCTCATTTTTCAAAAGTCCGTTGACAAAGTCCCGCGAATCGTGTACCATTTTACATACTATCAAGGTAGGATTTCATTTTCCCCCGGCAGAAAAGGAGCGCATGCCATGACCACCGTTTATGCCGACAATGCCGCCACCACGCGCATGAGCCGCGCCGCCATCGAGGCGATGCTCCCCTGTCTCGACGGCGTTTACGGTAACCCTTCGAGCCTGCATTCCATGGGCCAGCAGGCAAACCGCGCGCTGCAGAGCGCGCGCGAGCGCATCGCGAAGTGCCTGAACGCTTCCCCGCGCGAGATCTATTTCTCCTCCGGCGGCAGCGAAGCGGACAATCAGGCCATTCTCTCCGCCGCGCGCCTTGGCGAAAGCAAAGGCAAACGGCACATCCTTTCGACTGCGTTCGAGCATCACGCCGTGCTGCACACGCTCAAAAGGCTTGAAGCCGAGGGCTTTTCCGTGGATCTTCTCCCCGTCGGCCCCGCCGGGACCGTGACGGCGCGGCAGGTGCAAAGCGCCATCCGCGCGGATACCTGTCTCGTCACCGTCATGTACGCGAACAACGAGATCGGCTCCATCCTGCCCATCGGCGAGATCGGCGCGGTCTGCCGCGAAGCGGGCGTTCCCTTCCACACCGACGCCGTGCAGGCGGCGGGGCACCTGCCGATCGACGTGAGGGCGCAGAGCATCGACCTTCTCTCCCTCTCCGCGCACAAGTTCCACGGACCGAAGGGCACCGGCGTGCTGTACGCCCGCCAGGGCGTTCCGCTGAGCAGTCTCATCGAGGGCGGCGCGCAGGAGCGCGGCAAGCGCGCGGGCACGGAGAATCTCCCCGCCATCATGGGCATGGCCGCGGCGCTGGAGGATGCCTGCGCGCACATGGACGAGAACGCGAGGGCGGTCAGCGCCCTGCGCGATCGCCTGATCGACGGTCTTTCCCGCATTCCGCACAGCGCGCTCAATGGCGATCCCACGAACCGCCTGCCCGGCAACGTGAGCTTCTGCTTCGAGGACGTGGAGGGCGAGAGTCTTCTTCTCCTGCTCGACGCGAAGGGCATCTGCGCATCCTCCGGCAGCGCATGCACGTCCGGCTCGCTCGACCCCAGCCACGTGCTGCTGGCCATCGGCCGCACGCGCGAGACCGCGCGCGGCTCGCTGCGGCTGAGCCTGTGCGCGCAAAATACCGACGAGGACGTGGACCGCATCCTCGCCGCCGTGCCGGAGACCGTCGCCTATCTTCGCGCCATGTCGCCTGCGTGGCAGGCGCGCGAGCGCGGCGAGGTCCCCTTCGCCCTGTAGCGGCGGGGCGTATCCCATTTTCCCAAGGAGGAAGCAAAATGGACAAGGTACTCATTGCCATGAGCGGCGGCGTGGATTCCAGCGTTGCCGCGTTCCTGATGAAGGATGCGGGCTGCCAGTGCATCGGCGCGACGATGAAGCTCTTCCACAACGAGGACATCGGCGTGAAGCGCACAAAGACCTGCTGCTCGCTCGAGGATGTGGAGGACGCGCGCTCGGTCGCCTTCCGGCTCGGCATCCCCTATTATGTTTTCAACTTTTCCGACGATTTCAAGGGGCAGGTCATCGACCGCTTCATCTCGTCCTACGAGCACGGCGCGACGCCGAACCCCTGCATCGACTGCAACCGCTATTTGAAGTTCGAGCGGCTCTACGAGCGCGCCCGCGTCCTCGGCTGCGACGCCATCGTGACGGGCCACTACGCGCGCATCGAGCGAGAAAACGGAAGATGGCTCCTGAAAAAGGCGCTCGACGAGAGCAAGGACCAGAGCTACGTGCTCTATTCGCTCACGCAGGAGCAGCTGGCGCACACGCGCTTCCCGCTCGGCGCGCTCCACAAGAGCGAGACGCGCCGCATCGCCGAGGAGCAGGGCTTCTACAACGCCGGCAAGCCCGATAGCCAGGACATCTGCTTCGTGCCGGACGGCGATTACGCCGCCTTCATCGCGCGCTATACGGGACATAGCTGCCCCGCGGGCGACTTTGTGGATGAAAGCGGCCACGTGCTCGGCCGGCACAAGGGCATCGTGCACTACACCGTCGGCCAGCGCAAGGGCCTTGGCATCGCGGCGGACGCGCCGCTCTACGTCAAGCGCATCGACGCGAAGGAAAACCGCGTGGTGCTCGGCGGGAACAAATCGCTCTTTTCCCGTGAGCTGACGGCGCGGGACTTCAACTGGATCGCTTATGACACCCCGCCGCGCGAGCTGCGCGTCACCGCGCGCGTGCGCTACCACCAGCGCGAGCAGGCGGCGAGCGTCACGGTGCTCGAGGACGGGCGCGTGCAGCTCCTTTTCGACGAGCCGCAGCGCGCCATCACGCCGGGGCAGGCCGTCGTGCTCTACGACGGCGACACGGTGCTCGGCGGCGGCACGATCGTCTGAACAATTTTTCTCCCATTCTCTCCCGCTTTCCCCTGAGCGGGCGCGGGGCGCAGGAAATTCCTGCGCCCCGCATTTTTTGTATTCATTCGCGCTCGCCGAGCGCTTCCTCCAGCTTTTGCAGCGCCCGCTTTTCGATGCGCGAAACATAGCTGCGCGAGATGCCGAGCGACTCGGCGACCTCGCGCTGGGTGCGCGGCATCCTGCCGCCGAGGCCGTAGCGCGCGGTGATGATCTCGGCTTCCCGCTCCGTCAGGCACTCGCGCACGAGTCTTCGCACGCGCAGGCAGTCGTCGCGGTCCTGAATATCGAGATACATCGTGTCCTCCACGCCGATCACGTCCATCAGGTAGAGCGATTCGCCGTCGCCGTCCGCGTCGAGCGAATCGTTGAGCGACACCTCGCCCTGCAGCTTCTTCCGGCTGCGGAAGTACATCAGGATCTCATTCTCTACACATTTGGCCGCGTAGGTCGCAAGGCGGGTGCCTTTTTCGGGGCGGTAGCTTGAAACGCCCTTGATGAGGCCGATCGTGCCGACGGAGACGAGGTCGTCCTGCTCATCCGACTGCGCGTAGTACTTTTTTACAATGTGCGCCACAAGGCGCAGGTTGTGCTCGATGAGCCTGTTGCGCGCGTCCATATCCCCCTCGAGCATCCGCGCGACGCACTCGCGCTCCTCTTTGGCGGAAAGCGGCTTTGGAAACGAGCCGTTCGACAGGTGCAGCGACAGCAGCATCGCATGGGTCAGCAGGGCAAGCGCGACAGAAAGCATAGGTCATTCCTCCCGTTTTTACCAATCCTATGGCCGCACGGGAAGTCCCTATGCGCAAAAGCGCGGCGTGGTATTTGATTTCCATGAAAAATCGTTATATCTTTTTAACAATGCGCAAAACCGGGCCTTTTCTTTTTTTGTGTGTTCATCCGATTTTGCATAATTAGTCTCTTCTCCCCCTTGCGAGGGCGGAAAATCTGTGCTACACTTCACCCATCTTCCGGAAAGGAGAAAGCCGACATGACCCGTTTTACTGCTGCCCCCACCGTGTTTCATTCCGCACAGGCTGCCTGTGCCGCTTTCTCCTGCGCTGATACGAACTGCATGATTATTCTGGACGCCAGCCTGATTCTGCTGGCGTCCTTTCTTATTATTCTGCCGCTGGCAGTACAGCTTACGAAACAGCTTCATACCGTCCGGATCGCGACGCGTCCTTCGAATTCTCTCCCGACTCTCCGTGCGAGATAGAGATTGATATTGCTGAAAGAGGCTCCGTCGATTCGACGGGGCCTCTTCCTCTTAGCGTTTCACTTTTCTCGTTCGGCCGGCGAAAAAAGCGGAAATAGAGACCCTACCCACCCATTTTCCACTATTTCAGAAAGAGAGATCACTCCAATGGACTTTTTAGACTTCCTCATGGCGCTCAGCCCCATCGTCGTCGTACTCGTCGGCATCCTGGGCTTCAAAAAATCCGCGAAAACCGTCTCCCCTATCGCCCTTTTGTGGACGCTTCTGCTGGCCTTCACCTATTTTAACGTCGACGGCGCGACCTTTGCCGAAAACGTCAAGGTGCTCGACCCGCTGGTCTGGAAGGGCATTAAAGAGGGGCTCAAGATCGTGCTGATGGTCTTCGGCGCGTTCACGATCCTGAACCTTCTGCGCGAGACGGGCGCCATTGAGGACGTCAAAGCCACCATTGCGCAGATCAGCGACGACCGCCGCGTGCAGGTCGTCATCATCGGCATGATGCTGCCGATCTTCCTTGAGGGCGCGGCGGGCGCGGGCGCTCCCGCCGCCATCGCCGCCCCGTTCCTCGTGGCCCTCGGCTTTAACCCCACCACCTCCATCGCCATCGCGCTGCTCGGCGACGCGACGCCCGCCTCGTTCGGCGGTGCGGGCCTGACGACCATCAACGGCGGTGCGGCCCTCGTTGACGCGGGCCTTGCCACCGTCGCGCAGAACGCCGCAATGGCCGGCCGCTTCCACATGTTCGGCGTGCTCGTCATCCCGTTCATCATGGTCGGCATGGCGTTCGGCAAAAAGGGCTACAAGGGCATTCTCCCCTACCTCACTTTCGCGGGTGTGAGCACGTGCCTCACGATGTTCCTCCTCTCCAACTTCGTCGGCGCAGAGGTCACCTCCATGGGCACGGGCCTCATCTCCATCCTTCTCTCCGTTGCGTATGTCAAGCTCGTCGGCGTGAAGACTCCGGACGAATTCCGCAATGAAAGCGCCGACCATCAGCGCAAGTACAGCCCGTTCAAGGCCATGTCGCCTTACGTCTACATGCTCGTGCTGCTCCCGCTCATCCGCTACGGCTTCCCCGCCGTCGTTGAAAACGGCTTTGCCATCATGTGCACGTTCGGCTACATCTTCTGGGTCGACCTTGTCATTCTTGTGTGCGGCATCCTCGGCGCGCTCACGCTGGGCGTGGACTTCAAGACCTATAAAGCCGTCTGCAAGCGCACCGCGAGCGGCGTGCTGCCGGTGCTCGTCACGATGGGCAGCCTCCTTATCGTCGCCTACATCATGCAGTCCTCCTCCACGGGCATGATGAACCTCCTCGCCTCTGACATCGCCGCCGTCGTCGGCCGCTTCTATCCCGCGGCAGCCGTCCTCATCGGTTCGAGCGGCGCGTTCATCACCGGCACGGGCCTTGGCTCCAACATCATGTTTGCTCAGATGCACATCGACGCCGCGGCGTCGCTCGGCATGAACCCCATCACGATCTTCGCCGGTCAGAACGCGGGCGCTTCGCTCGGCAACCTGATCTGCCCGAACAACACGGTCGCCGCCTGCGCGACGGTCGACCAGGTGGGCAACGAAAGCGACGTCATGAAGAAGACCTTCAAGGCCTTCGCCATCATCCTTGTTTTGTACATGGTTCTCGCCATGCTTTATACCTGCGTGCTCTTCCCCAACTTCGGCATGTAAGGGCCGCACAAACGATCAGTTAACTACACGGGCACACCGTTTTTGAGAAAGGAAGTATTCTTATGGCAAAGAAAAGAGTTCTCGGCGTGGTCGGCATGGGTCATGTCGGCGCACATGTGGCTTACGCTCTGGCGATCCAGGGCATCGCGGACGAGCTGGTGCTCGTCGACCAGAACGAGCATAAGCTCGCGAGCGAGGTGCAGGACCTGCGCGACGCGGTGGCGTACATGCCCCACCGCGTGACGGTCCGCGGCGGCGATTTCTCCGACCTCGGCGCGTGTGACGTGATCGTCAACAGCGTCGGCAAGATCGACCTTCTGCGCGGCACGCACGACCGCGTGACCGAGATGGACTTCACCATCCCCGCCGTGCGCGGCTATGCCGACAAGATCAAGGCGAGCGGCTTTGACGGCGTGTTCATCAACATCACCAACCCCTGCGACATCGTCACGCGCGAGCTGGCGCTGCACCTGGTACTGCCCCGCGGCCGCGTGTTCGGCACCGGCACGGGCCTTGACACCTCCCGTCTTTTGAGCGCCCTCGCGCGCCAGACCGGCCTTGACCACAAGTCCATCACCTGCTACATGATGGGCGAGCACGGCAACCAGCAGTTCGCCCCCTGGTCCTGCGTCAGCTTCCGCGGCATGCCGCTCGAGGAGTGTGCCAAGCGCGACGCGCGCTTCCGCTTTGACCGCGACGCGCTGCAGAAGGAGTCCATCGAGGGCGGCTGGGTCACCTTCTCCGGCAAGTTCTGCACCGAGTACGGCATCGCCACCACCGCCGCGCGCATGGTCTATGCCGTGCTGCACGACGAGAAGGTCATCCTCCCCGCCAGCGCGGAGCTGTGCGGCGAGTACGGCGAGGAGGGCCTGTTTGCGGGCGTTCCCTGCGTCATCGGCGAAAACGGCGTCGAGCAGGTCGTGGAGCTGCCGCTGACCGCGGAGGAAAAGGCCACCTTCCACGCCTGCTGCGAAGGCATCCGTCACAACATGGAGCACCTCAAGGAAATCTAATCGTCGCGCGATACGCAATAGGAGGCTGTCGTTATGAATATCAGCATCACCAGAACCACCCATCCCGGCACGCTGCCGCCGTCCGACCAGCTCGGCTTCGGCACCGTGTTCACCGACCACATGTTCCTCATGGACTACAGCGCCGATCAGGGCTGGCACGACGCACGCGTCGTGCCCTACGGCCCCATCACCATGTCTCCGGCGGCAAGCGTGCTGCACTACGGCACGGAGGTCTTTGAGGGCATGAAGGCCTACCGCCTGCCCGACGGCGGCGTGCAGCTCTTCCGCCCGTGGGAGAACGTCGCGCGCCTGAACCGCTCCTGCGACCGTCTGGGCCTGCCCCAGCTCGACCCCGACGACGCGCTCCAGGCCATCAAGACCATCGTCGATGTGGACCGCGACTGGGTCCCGAGCGACCCCGGCACGTCGCTCTACATCCGCCCCTTCCTCTACGGCACCGACCCCACGCTCGCCCTGCACGGCGTGCACGAGGCGACGTTCGCCATCATCCTCTCCCCCTCCGGCAGCTACTTTAAAAACGGCTTACAGCCCGTTCCCATCATGGTCGAGACCGAGGACGTGCGCGCGGTGCGCGGCGGCACGGGCGAAGCCAAGTGCGGCGGTAACTACGGCGCGGCCAACCGCGCGGGCGACCGCGCCATGGAAAAGGGCTTCTCCCAGGTCCTGTGGCTCGACGGCGTGGAGCGCAAATACGTCGAAGAGGGCGGCGGCATGAACGTCATGTTCAAGATCAATGGCACCATCGTCACCCCGGCGCTGACCGGCTCGATCCTGCGCGGCGTGACGCGCAAGTCCTGCATCGAGCTTTTAAGAAGCTGGGGCATGAAGGTCGAGGAGCGCCTTCTGAGCGTGGACGAGCTGTTCGACGCCGCGGCCAGCGGCGCGCTCGAGGAGGCCTGGTGCGTCGGCACGGCGGCGGTCATCTCCCCCATCGGCGAGCTGTGCTGGGGCGAGCGCGACTACAAGGTCAACGGCGGCGAGATCGGCGAGACCTCGCAGAAGCTTTACGACGAGCTTACCGGCATCCAGTGGGGCAAAAAGCCCGATCCCTTCGGCTGGACCTGCCGCGTGTGAGCCTTTTTCTCTCTTATCTGACAACAGCAGCGGAGCTGCGGCACATCTTGTGCCGCAGCTCCGCTGCTTTATTCTTTTCTTATTTTTCAATCCCGCTCGATTCGAAAATTAAGAATGCTCTTATCTCAAATTTCTTTCGATTTTTTCAAATTATTTTCTTCTTACTCTTGATTTTTACAAATTAAGTGGTATACTAACATCGACAATCAGAAAAAGGAGGAACCTTTTCATGCCCATACAAAAAGCCACCGCGCGGCTGTCGAAAAAGCCGCCGCTGTCGCCGCAGGAGCTCAAGCAGATCGACGCCTACTGGCGCGCGGCAAACTATCTGACCGCCTGCCAGCTGTACCTGCTCGACAATCCCCTGCTCGAGCGTCCGCTGCGCGAGAGCGACTTAAAGCAGACCATCGTCGGCCACTGGGGCACCTGCCCGGGCCAGAACTTCATCTACACGCACCTGGACCGCGTCATCAAGCACGACGATCTTGACATGATCTACCTCTCCGGTCCCGGTCACGGCGGCAACGCCATGGTCGCGCAGGACTGGCTGGACGGCAGCTACACCGAGATCTACCCCAACATCACGCGCGATAAGGAGGGCATGCAGAAGCTCTTCAAGCGCTTCTCCTTCCCCGGCGGCATCCCGAGCCATGTCGCACCCGAAACGCCGGGCTCTATCCACGAGGGCGGCGAGCTGGGCTATTCCCTCTCCCACGCCTTCGGCGCGGTGGCGGATAACCCCGACCTGATCGCGGCCTGCGTCGTCGGCGACGGCGAGGCCGAGACCGGCCCGCTCGCAACGTCCTGGCACGGCAACAAGTTCATGAACCCGATCACCGACGGCGCAGTCCTGCCGATCCTGCACTTAAACGGCTTCAAGATCGCAAATCCGACCATCTTCTCCCGCATGAGCCACGAGGAGGTCGAGTGCTTCTTCCGCGGCTGCGGCTGGGAGCCGCGCTTTGTCGAGGGTGACGAGCCCGAGACGATGCACCAGCAGATGGCCGCCGCGGTCGACTGGGCCATCCGCGAGATCAAGCGCATCCAGCGCACCGCGCGAGAGAGCGGCAAGGCGAGCCGCCCCCGCTGGCCGATGCTCGTGCTGCGCACCCCGAAGGGCTGGACCGGTCCGAAGGAGGTCGACGGCAACGCGATCGAAGGCAGCTGGCGCGCCCATCAGGTGCCCATCTCCATGGGCGCGGATGAAAGCAAGCACCTGCCGCTGCTCGAACAATGGCTGCGCTCCTACAAGCCCGAAGAGCTCTTCAACGAGGACGGTACGCCGGTCGAGCTGATCGCGTCCTTCCCGCCCAAGGGCGAGCACCGCATGGGCGCAAACCCGCACGCCAACGGTGGTCTTCTCCTGCGCGACCTGCGCACGCCCGACTTCCGCGACTACGCGGTCGATATCCCCGCCCCCGGCGAGGTCGAGGCGCAGGACATGTACGTCCTTGGCACCTATGTCCGCGATGTGATGAAGCTCAACATGGAGTCGCGCAACTTCCGCATCTTCGCACCCGACGAGACGGCGTCCAACCGTTTGCAGGCCGTGTTTGACGTCACGGGCCGCCGCTTCCTCGACAAGCAGATCGAGGGCATCGACGATCACCTTGACCCCGACGGCCGCGTGATGGACTCCATGCTCTCCGAGCACTTCTGCGAGGGCTTCCTCGAAGGTTACCTGCTGACGGGCCGCCACGGCTTCTTTGACAGCTACGAGGCCTTCATCCGCATTGTCGACTCGATGTTTTCCCAGCACGCCAAGTGGCTCAAGATGTGCAATGAGCTCCCCTGGCGCCACGATATCGCCTCCCTCAACTATATCCTCGCCTCCAACGTCTGGCAGCAGGACCACAACGGCTTCACGCATCAGGATCCCGGCTTCCTCGACCACGTCGCCAACAAGAAGGCCGACGTCGTGCGCATGTATCTGCCGCCCGATGCCAACTGCCTGCTCTCCTGCTTTGACCACTGCATCAAGAGCCGTAACTATGTGAACGTCATCGTCGCGAGCAAACACCCGCGCCAGCAATGGCTGACGATGGAGCAGGCCGTCAAGCACTGCACGCAGGGCATCGGCATCTGGGAGTGGGCCTCGAACGATCAGGGCCAGGAGCCCGATGTGGTCATGGCCTGCTGCGGCGACACGCCGACGCTCGAGACCCTCGCGGCCGTGACGATCCTGCGCCGCGAGCTGCCGGAGCTCAAGATCCGCGTCGTGAACGTTGTGGACCTCATGAAGCTCCAGCCGCACACCGAGCATCCCCACGGCCTGACCGACGAGGAGTACGACACGCTCTTCACGAAGGACAAGCCCATCATCTTCGCCTACCACGGCTATCCCACGCTCATCCATGAGCTGACCTACCGCCGCCACAACCGCAACCTGCACGTGCGCGGCTACAAGGAAGAGGGTACCATCACGACCCCGTTCGACATGCGCGTGCTCAACGACATCGACCGCTTCGACCTTGTTATCGACACGGTGCAGCGCCTGCCGCAGCTCGGCAACCGCGGCGCTTACCTCATCCAGAAGATGAACGACAAGCTCGTCGAGCACCGCCAGTATATCAAGGACAACGGCGTTGACCTGCCCGAGGTCCGCGAGTGGCAGTGGAACGACGGCAAGGGCATCGAAGCTTAAAAGGAGGCTAAAGGCCATGCGTATCGCGATCCCTGTCCGCGGCGAGACCGTCTTTTCCCCGCTGGGCGAAGCGGAAGCCTTCCGCTTTTACGAGGACGACCACGGACGCATCACCCGCCAATTCTCCATCCCGCTGGAAGTGCCCGGCCTTGACAGCGCCGTCGCGCTTTTGGAGCAGTACGGCATCGACGCGCTGATCTGCGGCGGCGTGAGCGAGGAAGAACGCCGCGCCGCCGGTATGGCGGGGCTGATGCTCTTCCCCGGCGCGTCCGGCAGCGCGGACGACGCGGCGCTCGCCTTCCTGAGCGGCAGCGTTGTGTCCGACCCGAACAACCACTGCAATGCCTGCGGCTTCAAGGGAGCGTGCTCCCTCAAGGACAAAGGCGGCTGCGCGGGAAACTGAAAAAGAAAAGGAGCAAGCCGGATTGAACTGCACCCCACATGTTAGACAGTATGATATACTGCCTGACAAGTGGGGTGT
>JAYABH010000016.1:0-62822 GCA_037343695.1 bacterium
CCCATGTCACAGGTGACCAAGCGGGCGCTTGAAGCGTCGCTCAAAAATCTGCTGCTCAAAAAGCCGCTGAGCAAGATCACCATCAGCGATATCACCGAGGACTGCGGCATCAACCGCATGACGTTCTACTACCACTTCAAAGACATTTACGACCTCATCGAATGGTCGTGCGAGGAGGACGCCAGCAAGGCCATCTCCGGCAACAAGACCTATGAGACATGGCAGCAGGGCTTTTTGCAGCTTTTCAAGGCCGTGCAGGACAACAAGCCCTTCATCATGAACGTCTACCACTCCGTCAGCCGCGAGCAGGTGGAAAACTACCTCTACAAGGTCACCTACGACCTGCTTGAGGGCGTAGTCGAGGAGCAGGCGCAGGGCATGAGCGTGCGTGACGAGGACAAGGCCTTCATCGCAACGGTCTACAAGTACGCCTTTGTCGGTCTAATGCTCGACTGGATCAAAAACGACATGAAGGGCGACCCGCAGCTGCTCGTCGACCGGCTCGAACTCGTCATCCACGGCAATGTCCGTGCCGCGCTCGAGCGGCTGCGCATCGATAAGGCGTGACGGTTTCCCTGCTTTCATCAAAAGCGGCAGAATGATAAAAATTTTTACAGCTTTTCGGGCGGTGATAAGAAACTTATCACCGCCCGATTTCTGCTGATTGTTCTTTTCGCAAAACCGCGGTATGCTTTCACCATCGAAAGGAAAACATACCGTTGATTCCCAAGGTTGAATGTGTTTCGTGGATCAGCGGTTTCACAGACAGTTTGAAAGGAGAAATGATTTATGTATTATTCCAGCGGTAACTATGAAGCGTTCGCCCGTCCCAAGAAACCCGAAGGCGTGGACAACAAGTCCGCCTATATCGTCGGCAGCGGCCTCGCCGCGCTGACTGCCGCCTGCTACCTCGTGCGTGACGGCCAGATGAAGGGTGAGCACGTGCACGTGCTCGAAAAGGGTGATCTGCCCGGCGGCGCGTGCGACGGTTACAAGTTTGAAAACCTCGGCTACGTGATGCGCGGCGGCCGCGAGATGGACAACCATTTCGAGGTCATGTGGGACCTGTTCCGCTCCATCCCCTCCATCGAGACCGAGGGTGTGAGCGTGCTCGATGAGTACTACTGGCTCAACAAGGAAGACCCCAACTACTCCCTCTGCCGCGCGACCGTCAACCGCGGTCAGGACGCGCACACCGACGGCAAGTTCGACATCTCCGACAAGGGCGCGATGGAGATCATGAAGCTCTTCTTCACCCCCAACGAGCAGCTGCAGGACAAGAAGATCACCGACTTCTTCGACGACGAGGTCCTGAATTCGAACTTCTGGCTTTACTGGCGCACGATGTTCGCCTTTGAAAACTGGCACAGCGCGCTGGAGATGAAGCTCTATATCCAGCGCTATATCCACCACATCGGCGGCCTGCCCGACTTCACGGCGCTGCGCTTCACGAAGTATAACCAGTACGAGTCCATGATCCTCCCGATGGTCAAGTACCTTGAGAGCCACAACGTCCAGTTCCACTACGGCGTGCAGGTCGCAAACGTCGAGTTCGACTGCTCTGACCCCAAGCACAAGCTGGCTAAGCGCATCGACGTCATCCGCGACGGCAAGAAGGAGGCCATCGACCTCACGGAAAACGACCTCGTCTTCATCACCAACGGCGGCTGCGTCGAAAACTCCTCCATGGGCAGCCAGAACGAGCCCGCCGCGTACAACACCGAGCTCAAAGAGGGCGGCGGCTGGGATATGTGGCGCAAGATCGCCGCGCAGGATCCGTCCTTCGGTCATCCCGACAAGTTCTGCCACGACCCCGAGCAGACCAACTGGATGAGCGCCACCGTCGAGACCCTCGACCAGAAGATCATCCCCTATATCAAAAACATCTGCAAGCGCGACCCGTTCACCGGCCATGTCGTCACCGGCGGCATCGTCACCGTGAAGGATTCCTCCTGGCTGATGAGCTGGACCATCAACCGCCAGCCGCAGTTCCGCACGCAGCCCAAGGACCACTGCCTCGTCTGGGTCTACTCCCTCTTCACCGACAAGCCGGGCGATTATATCAAAAAGCCCATGCGCGAGTGCACCGGCAAGGAGATCTGCATGGAGTGGCTCTACCACATCGGCGTGCCCGAGGACCAGATCGAGGACCTCGCAACGAACAGCGCCAATACCGTGCCCGTCATGATGCCGTATATCGACGCGTTCTTCATGCCGCGCGCCTACGGCGACCGCCCGAACGTCGTGCCCGAGGGCAGCGTGAACTTTGCCTTCCTCGGCCAGTTCGCCGAGACCCCGCGCGACACGATCTTCACCACCGAATATTCCATGCGCACGGGCATGGAGGCCGTCTACACGCTCTTGAACGTGGACCGCGGCGTGCCCGAGGTCTGGGGCAGCGTGTATGATGTGCGCGACCTGCTCAATGCGACCGTCAAGCTGCGCGACGGCAAGAAGGCCACCGACATGGAGATGGGCCTTGTCGAAAAGATGGCCGTGAAGAAGGCTCTCGGCAAGATCGAAGGCACCGACGTTGAAAAGCTCCTCAAGGAGTACGGCGTCATCTGAGGATAAACACGCAGGCAGAATAACAAAGATAAAAAGGAAGGGCGGGAGCTATGCTCCCGCCCTTCCTCTGCGCTCATCGCATCGTGTGCATCAGGTCGCTCAGCGCGCCGTCCACGGCGGTACCCATCTGCTGCATGGTGCGGCCCACGCAGGTCTTCATGGCTTTGCGCTTTTCCGCGACCATCATGCCGACGATCGCGCCGGCCGCCAGGCCGGCTCCCATTCCGCGCCAGAATGCGGTCTCACACATTTCGATCACTCCTTTGCTCGCAGGCATAGTTTATCCGCGCGGCAAAGCACGATACGCGGCAATTTCTGCCGCGGTTTTTGCGGCAACTGGCCCTTGCTGAAAATCCGCTTTCGGCCTATAATGAAAATGAGAAAAAATCACGTGAAGGAGAACGACATGACCACCATCTATCTCATCCGCCATGCCGAGGCCGAGGGCAACCTCTACCGCCGCGCGCACGGCTGGTACAACAGCACCATCACCGACCGCGGCTACCGCCAGATCGCCGCGCTCGCAAAGCGCTTTGCCGATACAAATTTCGATGCCGTCTATTCGAGCGACCGCTACCGCACGATGATCACGGCGCTTGCCGTCTATAAAACGCACGGCCTGCCGCTGCGCACCGTGCGCGCCCTGCGCGAGATCGACGTGGGCTATTGGGAGGATACGCCCTGGGCCGAGCTTGAGCGCACCGATCCCGATCAGCTGCGTCTTTTCAGCACCGACGCGGAAAAGTGGCACGTGGACGGCTGCGAAAGCTTTTCCGAGGTCCGCGCGCGCATGTGCAAAGCGCTCACGGAGATCGCCGAGGCGCACCCTAATGGCACCGTCGCCGTCTTTTCGCACGGCATGGCCATGCGCATCGCGGTCGGCACACTGCAGGGCATGACGCTCCACGAGATCGACCAGACCGGCCACGCGGAAAACACCGCCGTCGCCAAGCTCGAATTCGAGGACGGGAAATTTAAGGTCGTCTACCGCGACGACGCCTCCCACCTCGGCGACGCGATCACGACCGTGCGCAAGCAGGCGTGGGTCAGCGACCCGAACGGCTTCGAGGGCGGCATCTACTACCGCGCGTCGGGCGCGGAGGGTCACTTCGACGTGATGCACGGCGAGGACGTTATCGGCGCGGTGAGCGTCGATCGCTGCCGCGGCGGCGTGGGGACGATCGGCGAGTTCTGGCTCGAGGACTACGCGCAGAAAAAGGGTCTTGGCGAAAAGCTTGTCGGTCAGGCGCTGTCCTACGCGCGCACGCACGGCTGCTCCACGCTCTCGACCGGGCGCATCGCAAAGAGCAACGCGGTCGGTCTGCACTGCGCGGAAAAGTGGGGCTTCACGCCGGTCGGCGAGGACGCGGAAAGCGTCACATTTGAGAAGAAATTCGTATACGATGAGGAATCTTGCTGGCAGAAATTGCAGAATGTTATCAAAAAATAAGGAAAATTGCCGCAAAGGAGCCGCCAAATGATCGAGATCAGAAAGATCGACGAAGCCCACCGGAAGGATATTAACCTCCCCAACGAGCCGTTCCCGCTTTTCGGGCGCGTGCTGCCCGCCTATCAGGACGGGCAGTGGAGCTATACGGTCGAGCGCTGGGACACAAGTACTGTAAAGGAAATGTGCTTTCCAGACGAAGACTACGATTTCGCCGCGATGAGCGAGGAAGGGAGCGTCTTTCTCGGCGCTTACGACGGGGAAAGGTGCGTCGGCCTTGCCATTTTGCAGCCGGGCTTTTTCAAGTACATGTACCTCTACGACCTCAAGGTCAGCGGCGCGTACCGCGGCAGGCACATCGGGCAAATGCTCATCGAGCGCGCGAAGGAGGTCGCCGCGCAGCAGAATTACCGCGGCCTTTACACGCAGGGGCAGGACAACAACCCCGGCGCGTGCCTTTTTTACCTGAAAACCGGCTTTCGCATCGGCGGGCTGGACACCGACCTCTACCGCCACACCGCGCAGGAGGGCAAGGCCGACATTATTTTCTATATCGACTGCTGAACAGCAAAACCCCGGCAGGGTTTTCCCTGCCGGGGTTTCGTTTTTATTCCTGCGGTGTTTCCCGCTGCTCGTCGAACATGGCCTTGACGGACGGCGCGTTTTTCGTCAGCTTCTTGATGCTCAGGTCCTCGGCCTTGTTGTTGGCAAGGCGGAGATTGTTTTCCGACGAAAGCAGCGCGTCCTTGATCTTCTGCAAATGCGTGATGGTCTTGTCGATCTCGTCGATCGCCGTCTGGAAGCGCTCGCTCGCGATGCGGTAGTTGCGCGCAAAGCCCTCCTTGAACGCGTTCATGTTCTCCTCAAAGTGCAGAATGTCGAGCTGCTGATTGCGCACGATCTCAAGCTCGCGGCGGTATTTGAGCGAGTTGAGCGCGGCGTTGCGCAAGAGCGTAATGATGGGGATAAAGAACTGCGGGCGCACGACGTACATCTTTTCGTACCGGTAGGACACGTCTACGATGCCGTTGTTATATAGCTCGTTGTCGATCTCCAGCAGCGACACGAGGACCGCGTACTCGCAGTGCTTTTCGCGCCGGTCCTTGTCGAGCTCCTTGAAAAAATCCTCATTTTTGTGCTTTGTCGCGGTCTGGTCGGCCTCGTTTTTCATCTCGAACATGATGGAGATGAACTCCGTGCCGTTCTCGTCCGCTTCGCGAAAGATGAAGTCGCCCTTGCTGCCGGTGCGCGCGTCGTTGTCCTTTTCAAAGTACGCCGTCGGAAACGCCGTCATGCGGATGGTGTTGAACTGCGTCAGGCAGTGCTGCTCCAGGCTCTCGCCGATCATCTTGGTGGACTGGCGGGCCTTGAAGTCCTTGTAGTACTCGATCTGCTCGTCCTTACTCTTGAGCTTTTCCTCGTACTGCTCCTGCAAGGCCTTCTGCTTGAGCTGACTCTCGCTGCGCTGGGCCGTCAGCTCGCTTTCAAGCGTCAGGATCTTCTTCTCGCCCTCAGCAAGCTCCTGCGCCTTTTTCTGCACGACTTCGGCCACGGCGAGCTTTTTCTCCGTCTCGCTACCCTTGAGCTGCTCTTTGAGCCGCTCGACCTCTCTCTCGCGTGCGGCGAGCGCCGCGTCCTTTTCGCCGAGCGTTTTGTCGTATGCGCGCTCCTGCTGCAGCTTCGCAAGCTTGAGCGCTTCGTCCTGCCGCGCGAGCAGCGTCTTTTCGCGGCGCGCCAATTCCTTTTCAAATTCGCTGTCGCGCACCTGCTGCGCGATCTGCGCGTAGCCCGATTCATCGACCTGAAATACCTCCCCGCAGTTGGGGCAGCGGATCTCCTGCATGCGCTCCATCCTCTCCTTCGTTTTCTTTTCGAGTAAATTGTACCAGACCGCGGCGGAATGCGCAACCGCGTTTCCGCTTGACATTTTCCGCGTCTCGGGTATGATGGAGCCATCTTATCCCCGAAGGAGACGCCCCTATGAAACTGACACTGACGCAAAAGCTGCTGCTCGCGGCGCTGCTTCTGGTGCTCGCGCTCACGTCCTTTTTCCCCCTCGCGCGGAAGATGACCGCGCCCGAGACCTACCAGTCCGCCATCGAATCGCTGCAGGAAAAGCAGGAGACCGTGCTCGAGCTCACGGCGGCGTCCACCGCCGCTTCCGCTGCCATCACGCTGCTCCCCGGCGACACCGCGACCCCCATCGCCGACAAGCTCGCGGACCTGAGCGGGTATTTTCTCATCGTGCTGTGCGCGATCTTCCTTGAAAAATACCTGCTGACCATCACGGCGGGCGCGGCGTTCCGCGTGCTCGTTCCCCTCGCGCTCGCGCTGCTTGCACTCAGCCTTTTCACCTGCCGCGACATGCTGCGCGCGCTGTCGAAAAAGCTGCTGCTCTTCTCGCTTGCCATCGTGCTCGTCATCCCGACGAGCGTCTGGGTGTCGGACAGCATCGAATCGACCTACCGCGCGTCCATCGACGCGTCGATCGAATCCGCCAAGCAGGCGACCGATACCATCAACGGCCAGTCTGACGAGAGCGCGGACGAGGACGCGAAAACCGGCCTTTCCGGCTTTTTCTCCAAGGTGACGGAGGGCGTGAGCTCGACCGTGAGCAACGCGGTCGAGCAGCTCAAGCACGTGCTCAACAGCTTTTTGGAAGCGCTCGCGGTGATGCTCGTCACATCCTGCCTCATCCCGGTGCTGGTGCTCGTGTTCTTCGTCTGGTTCGTCAAGCTCCTGCTCGGCGCGCAGCTTCCCCCGCCGCGCCTGAACGCGCCGAAGCGGGAGGACGCGCCGGGCGATGGCCAAAATCAGTAAACCTCACAAAATTTCCGGCGGGAAGGGCAGCTTTCCCGCCGGTTTTTTGTGCATTCTCCCGTTGACAAATTCGCTTTGCTTCCTTATAATTACCATCGTTAATTATCTAAGGCAATTATAAAGGAGAACATCCATGACCATTGAAATGATCAAGGCGCTGCTCGACGCCTGCTACCGGGCCAAGCGCGCCCGCGAGCTGCTCCCGGCGCTGCCGAGGGGCGTCACACCGGCTTACATCCAGTATCTCGACGCGATCGAAACGCTTGAACGCCGCGGCGTCCGGGCGAAGGTATCCGACGTCAGCGATCTTCTGGGCCTGCCTCGTCCCGGCGTGACGCGCACCGTCAAGGAGATGGAGGACAAGGGCTACCTGCGCAAGAGCGCGTCCGACGAGGACGGCCGCGTCACCTATCTTTCCATCACCGAGCAGGGAAAGGCCCTCTCGCAGACCTTCAACGAGCAGTTTTTCGCGAAGGTCGAGCCGCTTCTGCGCGGCATCTCCGACGAGGACGCAGCCTGCGCCATCCGCACCATCGACGCGCTTTACGCCGTCATGTCGGAAAGGAGGATCACGCTTGATGACCGGCAGCAGTGATTTTACGCAGGGCAGCATTTTGAAAAAGCTGTCGCTTTTCATGCTCCCCGTGCTCGGCGCGCTCATTTTACAGGCGGCCTACGGCGCGGTCGATCTTCTGGTCGTGGGCCAGTTCGGCTCGACGGAGGGGCTCTCCGCCGTCTCGACCGGCAGCCAGATCCTGAACCTCGTGACCTTCGTGGTCACGCAGCTCGCCATGGGCGTCACGGTCCTGATCGCGCGGTATCTTGGCGAAAAGCGCCCGGAGCAGATCGGCGCGGTCCTCGGCGGCGCGGCGGTCGTGTTCGCGATCCTCTCTTGCGGGATATTTGTGCTGCTCGTGGGCTTTGCCCGGCCCATCTCGGTTCTGATGCAGGCGCCGGAGGAGGCCGTCGCCCTCACGGCAAGCTACGTGCGCATCTGCGGCGGCGGCATTTTCTTCATCGTTGCCTATAACCTGCTCTCCGCCATCTTCCGCGGCCTTGGCGACAGCCGCTCCCCGCTCCTCTTCGTGCTGGTGGCCTGCCTTGTCAACATCGCGGGCGACCTCATTCTGGTGGCGGGATTCGGCATGGACGCCGCGGGCGCGGCCATCGCGACGGTGCTGGCCCAGGGCGTCAGTGTGGCGTTCGCCGTCGCCCTGCTCCTTAAAAAGAAGCTGCCGTTCGCGATCTCGCGCAGGGACTTCCGCCTGAATCCCCAGTGCCGGAGATTTTTGAGCATTGGCCTGCCGCTTGCTTTACAGGAGTGCCTGACACAGCTTTCGTTCCTCGCGCTCTGCGCGTTCGTCAACCGGCTGGGGCTCGCGGCCTCGTCTGGCTACGGTGTTGCGAGCAAGATCGTCAATTTCGCCATGCTTGTCCCCAGCGCGCTGATGCAGTCGATGGCGTCGTTCGTCGCGCAGAACGTGGGTGCGGGGAACAAGGCGCGCGCCAAACGCGCGATGCTGACCGGCATCGCCATCGGCCTCGCCTTCGGCTGCGCGGTGTTCGCGCTCGTCCTGTGTAAGGGCGATGTGCTGGCGGGTATCTTCTCGCCCGACGCCGAGGTCGTGCAGAAGGGCTTTGAATACCTCAAGGGCTTCGCGCCCGAGACGATCGTGACCGCGATCCTTTTCAGCATGGTGGGCTACTTCAACGGCAACAACCAGACGCTCTGGGTCATGGTCCAGGGCCTTATTCAGACGCTGCTCGTCCGCCTGCCGCTGGCGTACTTCATGAGCATCGAACCGAACGCCAGCCTGACGAAGATCGGCCTTGCGGCCCCGGTGTCCACGCTGGTGGGCATCGTGCTGAACTTCGCCTACTACCTCTACTGGACGCGCAGGGAAAAGCATCTGCCGGATCGCGCGGCCTAAGCGCAAACGCATAAAAAAGCCCTTCTGCATGGCAGAAGGGCTTTTCCTTTACAGTTTTACGACCCGGCACTCCGGCAGGTCCAGCGTCTCGTGCGCGGCGAGGAGGACGATCTTCTCCTCCGACGCGCGCAGGATGCAGCGAAGGGCCGCGCCGCGGTTTCCCTCGTCAAGGCCCGTGAACGGCTCGTCGAGCGCGAGCGCGTCGCAGGGCGCGAGCAGCGCGCGGGCGAGCGCGAGCCGCCGCTTCATGCCGCCGGAATAGTCGCGCACCTTTTTTTCTCCCACGCCGCCAAGGCCCAGCTGCGAGAGCAGCGCCGCCGCGCGCTTTTCATCATAGTCCGCGCCGAGCGCGAAGCGGAGATTGCCCGCAGCGTCCAGCTGCGGCAGCAGCCGGTCCTCCTGAAAGACCGCCGCCCAGCGGAGGTTTTGCGGCGTGACCGCACCGCCGTCCGCCTGCTCCAATCCCAGCAGGATGCGCAGGAGCGTCGTCTTGCCGATGCCCGAATCGCCCACGACGCGCGTGAGCCCCACGGGCGCGGTGAAGGTCAGGCCATGAAGCACCGCCCTGCCGCCGTAGGATTTTTGAAGGTCCGTTACGCAAAGCTCCATCACGCGCCCACCCTTTCTGTGATCTTGTCCACCGCGCGGAGGAAGAGCCGTTCAAAGCCCGCCGACAGCAGCACGATGACCGCCGTCCACGCGAAGAGGTCCGGCGTTTCGAAGTAGACCTTCGCGGTGTAGAGCCGCTCGCCGATCGTGCCGCCGCTCAGGCCGATGACCTCCGCCGCCGTGCCCGCCTTCCAGCAAAGGCCCAGCGCCGTGCTGACCGCCGCGCGGAAGTACGGCAGCACCTGCGGAAGATATATACCCCGCAGCGTGCGCGAAAACGGCACGCGAAAGACCCGCGCCATCTCCAAAAGGGAGCGGTCCGTGCAGCGCACGCCCTCTAAAACGTTCAGATACACTGGCGGGAACACCATCAGCGCGGAGATGAACAAGGCAAGGCCCCGGCTGTCGAGCCAGACGAGCGCGAGGATGATGAACGACGCGACCGGCACAGCCTTGACGACCGCGACGAGCGGCGCAAGCAGCTCCTCCACGCGCGAAGCCCTTGCCGAGAGCGCCGCGAGCACGACCGCGAGCGCGCACGAGAGCAGAAAGCCCCCGAAGATGCGCGCCGATGAGGCAAGCACTGCCCGCCAGAAATCCGCCGTCCCCGCGAGCGAGAAAAGCCGTCCCAGCGCCGAAAGAGGGGACGCGAGCAGCAGCGCGCCGTGCGGATAGAGCGCGCGCAGGAGCATGGATCCCCCCTGCCAGACAAGCAGCCAGAAAATAATCGCCCAGGGCTTCAGCTTCTGCCGCTTTTGCTTCACGTTTCTCCCCTCCTTTCAAAAAAGTCAGCGGCGGACACAGCGCCCGCCGCTGAAAAAATCATGCAAAATAGAAGCTGTTGTCCGGCATCTCACCGCCGACAGCGGCGGGATCGGCTTCCCACAGAACATAGAGATAGCCGGGCAGCTTTTCAAGAAGCTCTGCACCTGTAATGCAGACGATGTTGCAGTAAGGCAGCGCCTTTTCCGCAACGGCGGCATCCACGATGCCGTTCTCGCCGATGAGCGCAGCGGCGTCCGCGGTGTTGGCGTTGACCCACTCAACGCTTGCGGCGTATTCCTTGAGGAATTCGTTCACGGCCGCGGGATTCTCCTCCACGACCTCGCGGCGGGCGACGATGACGCCCGTAATAAGGCCCGAGCCGTTATCCAGCGCGTCCCACTCGGCGTTCAGGTCGAGCGCCATGCGCAGTCCCTCGATCTTGCTCTGCGCGACGGTGACGAAGGGCTGCGGCAGCAGCGCGATCGTCGCCTGACCGGAAGCGAGCGCCGCGACGCACTCGCTGTGCTCGCTCTTCCAGTCGATCGTCACGTCGCTGTCGGGGTCGATGCCGTTCTGCGTGAGCAGATAGCGCAGGGCGTATTCGGGCGTGGAGCCCTTGCCCGCGGCCACGATGGTCTGGCCCTTTAAGTCCGCGATGGACTGCACGCTCTCGCCGTTTTCCACGATGTAGAGTACGCCCAGCGTGTTGACGGCCAGCACCTCGAGCGCGCCCTCGGTCTTGTTGTAGAGCACGGCGGCGAGGTTCGCAGGCACACAGGCCATGTCGAGCTCGCCCTTGATGAGCGCGGGCGTCACCTCGTCGGCAGAGCCCGCGAGGGTGAAGGTGTAGTCATTGCCGCTCGTCTCGCCGTTTTCGCTCTCCTGCATGAGCTTGACAAGACCCATGGCCGTGGGGCCCTTGAGCGCGGCGATGGAGTAGCTCGCGGGGGTGAACTCGGTTTGCTCGGTCTGCTGGCTGTCCTGTGTATCGTCCGGCGCGTCGTCATTCTTCTGACCGCAGGCCGCGAGAGAAAAGACGAGCGCGAGCGCCAGGCACAGGCTTAAAATGCTTTTGCGGTTCTTTTTCATTTGGTTTCTTCCTTTCCAATGCTTCCTTCGGGGGCGTAAACGGTCTTCGCCGTGATGCCGTCGAGCCGTCCGAGCTTGCCCGAGAGCGCCGAGATCACGTCGCCCGGCGCGTCGAGCGCCACGCTGATGATGTTCACGCCCTTTTCGCGGTACGGCACGCCCATGCGTCCGATGATATACGGCCCGTACTGGTGCAGAAGATCATTGAGCGTCTGCACGGAGCTCCCCTCGCGGACGATGACCGCCAGCACGGCAACGCGCGTTTCCATATGCGTCCCCTCCTGAAAAAATAGATCATCCCTTCCGCCGCTTTGGCAGAAGGGATGGGCACAGCAACAAAGGACACGGCTTTCGCCGCGCCGCGTTCCCCTCTTCTTCCGGCTCGGAGCGTATCCTTGCCGCCAGGACGGTAGAATGAATTGTACTGTCCGCCGGTCAGAGATGTTCTTTCCGGGAACAGCGTCGATGATACCATGTTTTTCCCCGTTCGTCAAACGGAAGTTTCCCCATTTTCGCCGCTATATGCCCGGAAGCGGGGCATCGGGCAAATTTGCGTGGACTTTTGCCCCGTTCTGGGGTAACATCATGAGGAACGATTCAAAGGAACGGTGTCTATGATGGACAAATACAGCATTTTAAAGCAATACTACGGCCACAGCGCCTTCCGCCCCGGGCAGGAGACGCTCATCGACGCGATCCTCTCCGGGCGCGACGCGCTGTGCGTCATGCCGACGGGCGGGGGCAAGTCGCTCTGCTATCAGATCCCGGCGCTGCTCCTGCCGGGGATCACGCTCGTCGTTTCGCCGCTCATCTCGCTGATGAAGGATCAGGTCGCGGCGCTCAAAAGCGCGGGCGTCGCCGCGGCGTACATCAACAGCTCGCTGACGGGCGAGCAGATCCGCACCGTTTACGCCCGCACGCGCAAAGGGGCCTACAAGCTCATCTACGTCGCGCCCGAGCGGCTGGAGACGGGCAGCTTCCTCTCGCTCATGCAGGAGATGAACGTGTCGTTTCTCGCCGTGGACGAAGCGCACTGCATTTCGCAGTGGGGGCAGGATTTCCGCCCGAGCTACCTCGGCATCGTGGATTTCATCAACGCCTTGCCGCGCCGCCCCATCGTCGCGGCCTACACGGCAACGGCCACAGCGCAGGTGCAGAAGGACATTGCGCGGCTTCTCGAGCTGCAAAGCCCCTACCGCATCGTGACGGGCTTCGACCGGCCGAACCTCTATTTCGACGTGCGCCGCCCAAGAAACAAATTCTCGACCCTCGCCGCGCTCATCGACGAGCGGCTGGGCCAGAGCGGCATCGTCTACTGCGCGACACGCGCCGCCGTCGAGCGCGTGTGCGAGAGCCTTTGCGGCCGCGGCGTTGCCGCCACGCGCTACCACGCGGGCCTTTCGGACGAAGAGCGGCAGCAGAACCAGGACGATTTCCAGTTCGACCGCAAAACCGTCATGGTCGCGACGAACGCCTTCGGCATGGGCATTGACAAGTCGAACGTCAGCTTCGTCATTCATTATAATATGCCCAAGAGCCTTGAAGCCTATTATCAGGAGGCGGGCCGCGCCGGGCGCGACGGCGGAAACGCCGACTGCATCCTGCTCTTCGCCCCCGCCGACGTGGAGACCGCGCGCTTTCTCATCGAAAACGGCGGCTCGGACCAGCTCACGGAGGAGGACGCCGCGCGCGTGCGCAGGCAGGATTACAAGCGCTTACAGGCCATGGCGGACTACTGCAAAAGCGTCGACTGCCTGCGCGGCAGGCTCCTTGACTACTTCGGCCAGCCGCACCCCGACGCGTGCGGCAATTGCTCGAACTGCAAGGCGAGCTACGAGGCCGAGGACATCACGGTCCCCGCGCAGATGATCCTCTCCTGCGTCATGCGCATCCGCGAGCGGCTGGGCTATTACGTCGGCAAGACGCTCGTCATCCAGGTGCTGCGCGGCAGCCGCGATCAAAGGCTCCTCTCGCTCGGCCTTGCCGCCGTATCGACCTACGGGCTGATGGACAAGACCTCGCCGAGCGTCATCGAGCGGTACATTGAATACCTCGAAGCCGTCGGGTATCTCGAGACCGAGCAGCAGCACTCGACGCTCCGGCCCACGAAAAAAACGTCCGCCGTGCTCTTTGACGGCGAATGCGTGCTGATGCAAAAGCGCGTGGAGCCAAAGGCGGAGAAAAAGCGCCTGCGCGGCGCGTATGGGGACGAGTTCGAAGAGAACGGTCTTTTCGCGTCGCTGCGCGCCCTGCGCGCGGACCTCGCCCGGCGCGAGAGCGTACCGGCCTACGTCATCTTTTCCAACGCGACGCTCGCCGACATGGCGGAAAAGGCCCCGCACTCCATGAGCGAGCTGCTCGAGGTCTCGGGCGTAGGCGAGCGAAAGGCCTCGCGCTATGGCGAGGCCTTCCTGAAGGTGATCGATGATTATATGAATGAACACGCCTGAGCTTTTTAAAGCACTCAGCTTCTTTCCGGCAGAGCCGCCGTATCCTTTTTGATGCACGCTGCCGCATAGAGCATGACAGCCACTTCCGTGATGGGCATGGCGAACCAGATCGAATCCGGCCCCGCAAGGAGCGGCAGCAGCAAAATCAGCGCGCCGCTGATGACAAGTCCGCGCGCGACGGACACGATGAACGCCTCCCGCGGCCGCAGGATTGCCTGGAAATAGTAGGTCGAAAAGATGTTGAACGGCAGCAGCAGAAACGAGAGCGCGTAGGCGCGGATGATGGCCGGAGCCATCGCCAGAATTTCCTCCGTCGGGCTCATGAAAATGCGGATATAGAGATTCGGACAAAGCATGCTCAGCACCGTCCAGAATACGCCGAAGAAGGCCGTCGTCCACAGGGCAAGGCGCAGCGTTTCGCGGATGCGCGCGGCCTTGCCCGCGCCGAAGTTCGTCGAAATGATGGGCTGCGCCGCCTGCCCGACGCTGTAGGCGCAGCACTGGACGAAGGTGCTCACGTTGATGATGGGGCCGTAGATGGCGAGCGCGTTCGAGCCGAGATATTTCATGATCTGGCGGTTGAACAGCACCGTCAAAATGCCCATAGCCACGTCGATGAAAAAGCTCGAAAAGCCGGTGACGGCGATCTCGCGCAGCCTGCGTGCGGTCCGCGGTACGCGGACAAGACGCAGTGTGTTTCTCTTGCGGACAAAATGCGTCAGCATTACGAGGAACGAGACGAGCGAGCCGAGCGCAGTCGCAAGGCCCGCGCCGAACACGCCCATATCGTAGGGGAAAACGAAGAACCAGTCGCCGAATATATTGAAAATACCGCCCGAGAGCACGCCGATCGTCGCAAGGCCGGGGTCGCCGTCGTTGCGCAGGAACGCCGCGAGCATCTGGTTGAAGAGGAACAGCGGGAACACGGCCCTGACCGGGAGCATATAGCGCTGCGCGAGGGCGAGGAGCGTCTCATCCGCGCCGAAAAATACCAGCAGCGGCCGCTCGAAAAGGAGCAGTCCGGCCCACGCGAGCGCCGCGAGCAGCACCGAACCGATGACCGCGGCGGTGAAATATTCATTTCCGCTGTCGCCCTCCTGATCTCCGCTGCCGCGCTTCGTGCTGAAAATGACGCTGCCGCCGATGCCCATGAGAAGGCCCAGACTGTAGATAATGTTCCACACCGGCGCGACCACGGCCAGCGCCGCCGTGCCGTCGGGTCCCTGATACTGCCCCACCATCGCCATATCGACGATGCCGTAGATGCTGGAGATCAGCGCGCTGCCGAACGCCGCCGACAGATATTTAACGTAAAGCGTGCGGATCCTCCCGTGCAAAAGGTCCATCATGATTTCCTCCCTGAACAAAATAAAAAAGCCGGATAAGGACAGGTATTTCAACCTGCGCCTTATCCGGCTGCCGTTTCATTCGAACAGCGCGCCCTCCGAGCGAACAGAGGGGATGATAACACAAGAAAAAACGAATGTCAAGCCCCGCCTGACATTCGTTTTTTCTTTCATTTTACTGATAATCGCTCACGAGGAACAGCGGCTTGATGACCACGACCTCGTCGTGCTCTTCCTGATCGACCTGCACGTCAGCCGTGAGGGCCTTGAGGTCGGCCTTGAGCACGTCGAGCGCTTCATCGACGCTCTGGGCGCGGCCCTCGCGCAGGATGCGGACCATGCGCTTTGCGACGATGGGATGCGCGTAGCGCGCAGGCAGGGGGAAGTTTTCGGGCAGGACGTTTTCCATGGCTTTAAGCGCCTGCTCCCAGGTGCGCTCGACGGCGTGGCGGTTGTTTTTCGCCGTGGGCAGCACATGCGCGCCCGAGAAGAAGAACACCGCAGCGAAGCCGAAGAGGGCGAAGTAAACGCCGAAGTCGCCGCCCCTGCGCCAGGAGATGATGCCGTACACCAGCGCCGCCGCGCCCGCCAGCACGATGGCCAGCGCGACCCAGCGGTAGGCGGGGTTCGTATGCTGGTTCACACGCTTGGCTCTGGCCGCCTTGGAAAGCTGCCCTGTCAGCTCAGGGTAACCGGAGAGGAACTTCTGCGCCTTTTCCAGCTCTTCTTTCGCGCTCTGCGCGTCGCTCGTCAGCTCGGAAAGATAGCGCGCAGCCTCTTCCTTTGCCTTCTGCTCCAAGCGCTGCTCGCCGCCGACGCTCAGCGTCGGGATCTCGGGATGCACTTCCCCGATATAGGCGAGCATCGCGTCCACGTCTTCCTCGCGCTTGAAGGTACACTGCTTTTCCTTCCCGCCGTCATACTGCACCACGAGATAGGGGATCGCGCCGAACACGCCCTTGCCCGAAAAGCCGCCCTGGCTCATCGCCACGCGCTTGAAGACGCGGCGCACCGACGAAAAGGCGACATAGTAGCGCCGGTCGATAAAATAGCTATTCAAAAACAGCGCCTCTTTCCCCACGCCGCAGGGGCCGAAACGCTTGCAGGACTTCTTGTCCGCGGCGACAGCTTCGGCGTTGAGACTCGTTTCGCCAAGGCGCACAGGTGCAAAAATCATAAAGCTCCTCCAAAATCTGAAAAAAGCGGTGGGAGAGGATTCTCCCACCGCTCTACGAATGGTTTACTTGTGCAGCGTCTCGTAGTGAGGCTGGGGATTGCGCTTCTTGATGGTGTACAGGAAGATACCGAGGAACAGGACGGCAACAATGACACCAACGGGGTAAGCAACAGCAGTGTTGTAAACGGTAGCGCCATCAGCAGTCTTGGTATTCAGGAACTGGCCGAGGCACTCGTTGCCCAGCAGGAAGTACGTCACGGACACAGCGCTCATGAAGGTAGCGGGGACAGCGGTGATCCAGTAGTTCTTCTTATCATAGAAGAGGTACATGGAAGCGGCCCACAGGACGATCATGGCGAGGGTCTGGTTGGTCCAGCTGAAGTAACGCCAGATGACGGTGTAGTCGATCTTGCCGAGGGCGTTGCCGATGCCGAGGATCGCGCCGACGCCGAGGACGGGGATGCAGAGCATCAGGCGGTTCTGCCACTTCTTCTGATCGACCTTGAACCAGTCGGCCAGAACGAGACGGGCGGAACGGAATGCGGTATCACCGGAGGTGATGGGGCAGGCGATAACGCCGAGCATGGCAAGCGCGATGCCCACGCCGCCCATGGTCTTGGAGCACACGTCGTAGATGGCGGCGGACTGGCCGTTGGCAAGCGCCGCGGCAAGGCCGGTGTTCAGGCCGCCGGTGACTTCATACAGAGAGCAGCCGGCAGCGGCCCAGATCAGGGCGATGATGCCTTCGGAGACCATCGCGCCGTAGAAGACGAAGTGGCCCTGCTTCTCGCTCTTCATGCAGCGAGCCATCAAGGGGCTCTGCGTGGCATGGAAGCCGGAGATCGCGCCGCAGGCGACGGTGATGAACATGAAGCTCCAGATCGGAGTGCCCTGCGGGTGGAGGTTGGCGAAGTTGTTCCAGATCTCGGGGATCTCATAGCCCTTGGTGAAGATGCCAAGCGCCACGCCGAGCGCCATGATGATCAGGCAGATACCGAACAGGGGGTAAATCTTACCGATGATCTTGTCGATGGACAGGAACGTTGCGATGAAGTAGTAGACCAGGATCAGAACCAGCCAGAAGAGCTTGCTGGCAAAGATGCCAGTGCTGCCGCCCTTGGTGCACAGCAGCTGGATGAGGCCGGCGGGGCCGACAGCGAACACGGTGCCGACCATCACGAGCAGCACCACGCTGAACACACGCATGACGTTCTTCATCGCGCCGCCGAGGTAGATACCGGAGATCTCGGAGATGGAAGCGCCTTCGTTACGCTCGCTCATCATACCGGAGAAATAGTCGTGAACCGCACCGGCAAAAATCGTACCGAAAGTGATCCACAGGAAAACCACAGGGCCCCACAGAGCGCCGCTCAAAGCGCCGAAGATAGGGCCGAGACCCGCGATGTTCAGAAGCTGGATCATAAACAGCTTCCACTGCGGCAGAACCATGTAGTCCACGCCATCGTTGATCTTGACAGCCGGCGTTTCACGGTCGTCAGGGCCGAAGGTCTTTTCGACGATGCCACCGTAAACGAAGTAGCCGCCGATCAGCAATGCGAGGCAGATCAGAAAGCTAAACATTTTTCTCCTCCTATTTTATTACAAATGTTTGCCTTGCAGGAGAATTTCCCCTGCGTTTCGCCTGATTATAATAATTTTTTGGAGAAAAAAGTCAATCGTCAAAATGAACAAATTTTGAATGAATATTATTTTATTCGAGCTGGATATTTGTTTTTCCCTTATGCGCGGATGACCTGCTCGATGGCCGCTAAAAGCTCGTCGTAGCCCTCAAAAGCGGGCAGATGCGGGTAGTCGTGCTTGATCTTTTCCGTCGTGCGGAACAGGAAGCCCGCCTTGGACGCTTCGATCATTTCGAGGTCGTTGTAGCTGTCGCCGCTGGCGATGGTCTCAAAGCCGATGGACTGAAGGCCGCGCACGGTCGTAAGCTTGGAATGCTCGCATCTCATCTTGATGCCGCTGATGAATCCGTCGGCGTCCACCTCGAGAGAGTTGCAGAAAATGGTCGGCCAGCCGAGTTTTTTCATCAGCGGTTGTGCAAATTCCTCAAAGGTGTCGCTCAAAATGATGGCCTGCGTCTCAGATCTCAGCTTGTCGAGGAATTCTTTCGCCCCCGGCAGCGGGTCGATGCGCGCGATAGTCTCCTGAATTTCCTTGAGTCCCAGACCATGCTCGCGGAGCACGCCCAGGCGCCATTTCATCAGCTTGTCGTAGTCCGGCTCGTCGCGCGTGGTACGCGTCAGCTCGGGAATGCCGCTCTCGCGGGCAAATTCGATCCAAATTTCGGGGACGAGCACGCCCTCCATATCAAGGCAGGTAATATACATGTTTATTCTCCTTTATCACTTTTCCGCCGCGGCCTTGCCGAGCACGTAGTCGAGCATCTCGCCGCGGTCGATCACGTCGCGGTGACGCACCGCGCGGGAGCGTAGGTCGGCAAGATTCTTCGGCACGGGCACGCCCGTGACCTTGTGGAGCTGCTCCATCACGTCGAACTCGTCGCCCTTGGCCTTCTCGCCGATGCCCTCGAGCACGGCGGCGGGAAACTTGTAGGGCGAGGCGGTGGAGAGCACGACGACGGCGTTGTGGTCCGGATTCTCCTTCTTATACTGCTGGGCAACATCCCAGGCGACCGCCGTGTGCGTGTCGCAGAGGTAGTGGTCCTTCACCCACACATCGCCGATAGCGGCCTTCGCGCCCGCATCGTCGCAGCAGCCGGCCCAGAAGAGCCCGTGCAGCTTTTCAAGCATATCGGCGGGGACCTCGTAGGCGCCCTCCTCATTCAGCTGCTTCATCAGCCCCGCGACGAGCCGGTCGTCGCCGGAGAGGAGGTAGAGCAGGCGCTCCAAGTTGCTGGAAACGAGAATGTCCATCGAGGGGGAAACGGTCTTGTAGAAGGGGCGGCGGCGGTCGTAGCGGCCCGTGCGCAGAAAATCGGTCAGCACGTTGTTGGCGTTGGACGCGCACACGAGCCTGCCGACGGGCAGGCCCATCTCCTTGGCAAAGTAGCCCGCGAGGATATCGCCGAAGTTGCCGGTCGGCACGACGTAGTCGACCTTGTCGCCCGGCTGGATGCGGCCCGCCTGCACGAGGTCGGCGTACGCTCTATAATAATAGACGACCTGCGGGGCGAGGCGGCCGATGTTGATGGAGTTGGCCGAGGATAGGCGAACGCCCTTACCCTCGAGCAGCTGATCCTTGCTGACGGCGGAGAAGATTTTCTTCACGCCGGTCTGCGCATCGTCGAAGTTGCCGCGTACCGCGCACACGCAGACGTTTTCGCCCGCCTGTGTCGCCATCTGCGCCTGCTGCACGGCGCTCACGCCGCCGTGGGGGTAGAAGACGATGATCTTCGTGCCCGGCACATCGCAGAAGCCCTCCATCGCCGCCTTGCCGGTGTCGCCGGACGTGGCGGTCAGGATCATGATCTCGTCGTCCACACCGAGCTTTTCTTTCGACGCGGTCATCAGGCGCGGCAGCATTGAGAGCGCCACATCCTTAAAAGCGCTCGTCGGCCCGCGGAAAAGCTCGAGGATGAAGTCCTCACCGACGGGGACGGTCGGGGTCAGGTGGTCGGTCTCAAACTTGCCGGTATAGCCGTCGTGGACGAGCTTTGCCATCTCCGCTTCTGAAAAGTCGGGCAGGAGCTTGGATAAGATCTTCGTCGACATGGACATCGTGTCCATATTTAATACAGTAGTATAGTCGAACTTGACCTCGTCAAACGACGGCATCGTGTAAAGGCCGCCGTCGGGGGCAAGGCCGTTTAAGATGGCCTGCGCGCTGCTGGCCTTTAAATTTTTGTCACGGGTGCTCTGATACTGCATGGATGTTTCCTCCTGTATCTCACGGAAAAAGTTTTTTGTTTTCCCTATTGTATTTTCACAAACGCTATGTTATATTGTTTCCATCAAAAAGTCAAGTGTTTTTGTGAGAAAGACATTTTTGTGAATTGTAACAATTTCGTCCGCACTTGACGGAGTACTTGAAGAAAAAGAAAGAAGGTCATTTCCCGTGAATATCGCACTGCTGGGTTTCGGCACGGTCGGCTCCCACTTCTATAAATTATGCGAAGGGCGGACCGACCTGCGCGTTGCCGCCGTGCTTTCGCGCCGTCCGCGTCCCGAGCTCACCTGTACCGTCACCGCAGACTTTGATGAGATCGTGCGCGACCCCTCCATTGATATTGTTGTTGAGGTCATGGGCGGCATCGAACCGGCATACAGCGATCTCTGCGCGGCCATGCGCGCGGGCAAGCATGTCGTCACCGCGAACAAGCAGCTCATGTGCGCGCACTTCGACGAGCTGACGGGCCTTGCCAAGGAAAACGGCGTGGCGCTGCGCTGCACCGCCGCCGCGGGCGGCGGCATCCCCTGGCTCACATCCCTTTCCCGCGCCGCACAGCTCGACGGGATCGACGCGGTCGAGGGCATTCTGAACGGCACGACGAACTACATGCTCTCCGCCATGACAAATTCCGGCGCGGACTACGCCCCCGCGCTCAAAACCGCGCAGGAGCTCGGCTACGCCGAAGCCGACCCTACCGCCGACGTGGAGGGGCTGGACGCGCGGCGTAAGCTCGTGCTCTCCGCCGACCTCGCTTTCGGCGTGAACGTGAGAGAGGACGACATTCCCTGCGTGGGCATTTCGTCCATCACGGCGGCGGACATCGCAAAGGCGAAGGACGAAGGCCTTACCTATAAGCTCATCGCCCGCGCGGAAAAAACCGGCGGCGCCGTGGCCGCCTTCGTCTGCCCGACGCTCTTCCCCTCCTCCGCGCCCGAGGCGCACACCGACGGCACGGGCAACCTCGTCACGCTGTTCGCTTCCCGCTTCGGCAAGCAGAGCTTTTCCGGCGCGGGCGCGGGCGGCTACCCGACCGGCTCGAATGTGCTGCGCGACTGTCTCGACATTGCCGCCGGGTGCCGGAGCTTTTATGCTGACGGCTTTCTCCCCTGCTCCGTGAACCTCTCCGGCGCGCAGGGCAAATGGCTCTTCCGCTGCATGGGCGAATACTTCACCCGCGAGTGCAGCGCCCGCGCGGCGTTCGACGCCTACGACTCTTACCGAAAGGACGACCCGCACGCGCTCATCGCGCGCTACGCGGTCGATAAGGATTAACGCCCATGCTCAAAGTTTTGAAATTCGGCGGCTCCTCGCTCGCCGACGCGCACCAGTTCGCCAAGGTCAAGTCCATCGTGGAAGCAGACCCCACGCGCCGCGTGGTCATCGTCTCCGCGCCGGGCAAGCGCTTTTCCGGCGACCACAAGATCACCGATCTTCTCTACCTCTGCGCCGCGCACATCAAGTACGGCGTGACCTGCGAGGACATTTTCGGCATGATCCGCGACCGCTACAACGAGATCATCGCCGAGTGCGGCCTTTCGATCAGCCTTGACAAGGAGTTCGACGCGCTGTGGGCCAAGATGCAGAGCGGCATCAGCCAGGACGAGCTCGCTTCGCGCGGCGAATACTTCTCGGCAAAGCTGATGGCCGGGTACCTCGGCTACGACTTCCTCGACGCGGCGCTGTGGATCAAGTTCAAGTTCGACGGCACGGTCGATCAGGACGCGTCCTACGAAGCGCTGCGCTCCGCCGCCGAGGGCCGCAGGGTCGTCATTCCCGGCTTTTACGGCGTGATGCCCGACGGGCACATCAAAACCTTCTCCCGCGGCGGCAGCGACATCACCGGCGCGCTCGCGGCGGCCGCGCTCGGCGCGGACGTGTACGAGAACTGGACGGACGTTTCCGGCATCCTGATGGCCGACCCGCGCATTGTCAGCGATCCCCAGCCCATCCGCCGCGTGACGTACAGCGAGCTGCGCGAGCTGAGCTACATCGGCGCGCAGGTCCTGCACGAGGGCACGATCTTCCCCGTGCGCGAGAAGAACATCCCGCTCAACATCCGCAATACCAACGCGCCCGACCATCCCGGCACGATGATCTTGGAGTCCATCGGCGACGAGATGGAAGAGGGCGGCTTCATCACTGGCATCGCCGGCAAGAAGGGCTTTTCCATCATCACCATCGCCAAGACCGGCATGTCGAGCGAACCGGGCTCTCTCCTGAAAATTCTCAACGTGCTCGCCAAGCACGAGGTCAACGTCGAGTACCTCCCGTCCGGCATCGACAACGTCTCGCTCGTCGTCTCGTCCGACAAGGTGTCCCGCTCGCTCTACGAAATGCTGGGCGAGCTGCAAAAAGAGGTGCAGCCGAATAAGATAACCGTAACGGAGCATATCGCCATCGTCGCCGCCGTCGGCCGCAAGATGGCGTACCGTCCCGGCGTTTCCGGTAAAATTTTTGCCAAGCTCGGCGAAAACGGCGTGAACATCCGCATGATCACGCAGGGCCCCGAAGAGCTCAACATCATCGTGGGCGTGGAAGAAAAAGATTTCGAACAGGCCATCCGTGTCCTGTACAATAGTTTTGTGAAGGAGAATGTAGTGTAATGAAACAGGTCAATGTCGGTATTCTCGGCGCCACCGGCGCCGTCGGTCAGGAAATGATCAAAATTCTCGAAGAGCGCAACTTCCCCGTTGCGTCCCTTCGTCCCATCGCAAGCGCCAGAAGCGCGGGCAGCAAAATCATGTTCCGCGGTCAGGAGTGCACCATCGTCGAGGCGTCTGACGACGCGTTTGAGGGCCTTGATATCGTCCTCGGCGCGGCCGAGAACGACATTGCCGAGCGTTTTGCCCCCTCGATCGTCAAGGCGGGCGCGGTGTTCGTCGACAATTCGAGCGCGTTCCGCCTCGACCCCAACGTCCCCCTTGTCATCCCCGAGATCAACCCCGAGGACGTGAAGTGGCACAAGGGCATCATCTCGAACCCCAACTGCACCACCATCGTGACCCTCGTGGCCATTAACGCCCTCGCCAAGGAGAGCCCCATCGAGACGATCATCGCCTCTTCCTACCAGGCCGTCAGCGGCGCGGGCAAGGGCGGCATCGACGAACTCAACAATGAGGTCAAGGCCCTTTCCGAGGGCAAACACCTTGAGCCAAAGGTCTTCCAGTATCAGATCGCGTACAACATCATCCCCCAGATCGGCGGCGAGGCCTTCGAGGGCTACACCAGCGAGGAGATGAAGATGCAGAACGAGGGCCGCAAGATCCTCCACCTGCCGGAGATGAAGGTCAGCTGCACCTGCGCGCGCGTGCCGGTCGTGCGCAGCCACAGCGTCTCCGTGGTGCTGCGCACGAAGGAGAAGATCAGCGTCGAGCGCGCGAAGGAGCTCATCGCCAACGCTCCCGGCTGCAAGCTCGTGGACGATCTCAAGAACAAGATCTACCCCATGCCGCTCGACACCTCCGATCAGGACATCGTCTATGTCGGCCGCATCCGCGAGGATCTGACCGACGAGCGCGGCCTGAACCTCTGGTGCTGCGGCGACCAGGTCCGCAAGGGCGCCGCCACCAACACCATCCAGATCGCGGAGCTGCTGCTCAAGTAAAGCCCGCATATCGAAGATCGTTTCCCCGCCTTCCGCCGTTTCCCGACGGAGGGCGGGGATTTTTTTGCAGTCGGGGCCGCGGCCCATATCCGCTCCGCTTTTCGGCCTTTAGCCGCTTATAAAAGGCTTCCAGGGCGGCATAAGCCGGCTGTTACAAGCACAGCCGCGTGGGCTATTGGCTATTTTGCCGATAGGCGGTCTGCATTTCTTGTCTGTTTCCCCTATTTTTGCCACAAGCGGCAAGTTTTATTTGACTTTGCCCGTCGCGGGGGCTATGCTGTAAACAGAATCGGAAACGTTACCGGTAATGTTTCCGAAATCTGCACGGGATAAGGAGGCGCGCCTGACATGACCATCAAGGATATCGCAAGGCTGTCGGGCGTGAGCGTGAGCACCGTTTCGCGCGTGCTCAACGACCGGCCCGACGTGAGCGAGGACAGCCGTCAGCGCGTGCGCGCGGTGATCGAAACGCACAGATACGTGCCCAACAACAGCGCGCGCGACCTTGTCAAGATCCGCTCCGACGCGATCGGCCTTGTGGTGCGCGGCGTGCAGAACCCCTTCTATACCGACATTATCCACGCCATCGAGCGCCGGCTCGACGATTCGGGCTACACGATGGTCATGCGCCAGATCTCCTCGTGCGACGACGAACTCAAGTGCGGGGCCATGATGGAAAAGGAAAAGCGCCTGCAGGGCATCATCTTTCTCGGCGGGCGCAGCGACTATACGCCCGAGGAGGTCGCGCTGCTCGGCGTTCCCTATGTCTGCTGCTCCTACACGAATTCCTACGGCACGCTTGACCCCGCGCAGTACTCCTCCGTCTCCATTGCCGACGAGCAGGAGGCCTACCGCGCCGTCAGCGAGCTTTACCGGAACGGCCACCGCCGCATCGCCGCGCTGACTGCCGACCCGAACGACAACTCCATCTCCCAGCTGCGCTATCTCGGCTACCGCCGCGCCCTGCGCGACCTGAACCTGACGGCCCGGCCGGACGATCTCATCTGCGCCAAAGACTTTACCATCGCCAACGCCTACGACGCCATGCGCGAGCGCCTGCGCTCCCCCGCCGACTTTACGGCGGTGTTCGCCATCTCGGACGATATGGCCATCGGCGCGATGCGCGCCATGCGCGAGAGCGGCCGCTCCATCCCGGAGGACTGCTCCGTCATCGCCATCGACGGCATCAGCGTTTCCGAGTATATCTACCCCATGCTCACCACCCTCTGCCAGCCCATGACCGCCATGGGCGAAACGAGCGTCGAGATCCTGCTCGACATGATCGAGGGCCGCGGCGGCAACCGCCACGTCACCCTGCCGACCGCGCTGCGCGAGGGGCAGTCCGTGCGGCACATCAAAGCGTGATTTTCCCGCGGTATCGCGTGAAAATAAATTTGAAAAGGAGTATCGATGAAATGAAAAAGTATCTTGCACTGATCCTTGCTCTCGTGATGTCTCTTTCTCTCGTCGCCTGCGGTGATCAGAAGGATGACCAGAAGGCCAACGAGGAAGGCGACACCACCGCTACCGGCAGCGTCTACTGGCTGAACTTCAAGCCCGAGGCCGATGCCACCCTCCAGAAGGTCGCCTCCATGTACACCGAGAAGACCGGCGTGCCCGTCACCGTGGTCACCGCCGCTTCCGGCACCTACAACGAGACCCTGACCGCCGAGATGGACAAGTCCACCCCGCCGACGCTGTTCGTCGTGGGCAACCAGGCCGCCGTTGACACCTGGGGCGACTATTGCTATGACCTGACCGGCACCGACATTGCCAATGAACTCAACACCGACGCCTACAACCTCTATGACGCGGACGGCAAGCTCTGCTCCATCGGCTATTGCTACGAGTGCTACGGCATCATCGTCAACGAGGACCTGCTCGAAAAGGCTGGCTACACCCTCGCTGACATCACCAACTTCGATTCCCTCAAGGCCGTCGCCGAGGACATCCACGCCCGCGCGAGCGAGCTCGGCTTCGACGCCTTCACCTCCTCTTCCATGAGCGACGATTCCAGCTGGCGCTTCACCGGCCACCTCGCGAACCTTGAGTATTACTACGAGTCCGTGGACGATCCCGACGCCTGGAAGGAATGCCCGTCTTCCATCAAGGGTACCTACATGCAGAACTACAAGAACCTGTGGGATCTGTACATCAACAACAGCGCCGTGAATCCTGCTGATCTCGCTGCCGGTGGCTTTGACGCGGCGGACGAGTTCGGCAAGGAGCAGGCCGTGTTCTATCAGAACGGCTCCTGGGAGTGGGCCAAGCTCACCGGTACCGGCGACGGTCAGTACGGTCTTGACAACCTGTCCATGATCCCGTTCTACTGCGGTGTTGCGGGCGAAGAGAACGCGGGTCTCAACTGCGGCACCGAGAACTGCTGGGCTGTCAACGCCAAGGCTTCCGAGGAAGACATTCAGGCCACGCTCGAATTCATGAACTGGATGGTCACCGATCCCGAGGCCTCCCGTATGCTGGTCGATGAATTCGCCGCCATGCCCTATAAGCAGGCTGCCGAATCCACCAACGGCTTCCTCGCCGACGCCAACGACTACACCACCAACGGCAACTACATCATGCCTTGGGTCACCAACTTCCAGCCGAACGTTGATGCTTACCGCGCTGCGCTCGTCTCCGCGATGAACCAGTACGACGCCGACCAGAGCGATGCCAACTGGGAGCTCGTCAAGACCGCGTTTGTCGACGGCTGGGCCACGCAGTACGCTGCCGCCAACGGCTAAGCCGCTTTTAAAAAAGCAAGCGCATCTGAAAAGCACAAATGAGAGGGGCGGGCGATTTCGCCCGTCCCTCCCTGCATATCACGGCGAGCGCCGCATGAAGCGCCCGCCGTGCAGAAACAAAAGCAATATTCTATCTTTGGCTGGGAGTTGATCGAATTGAAACATAAGCACAGCAACGCTGCGGTCAACAGCTCGATGATCCGCCGCCCGATCCGCCGCTGGTTCCCGCTCTTTATGGGGCCGATGGTCTGCGCGTTCATCATCGGCTTTGTCTATCCGTTCTGCAAGGGCATCTATCTCTCCTTCTGCAAATTCAAGGTCACGAGCGACGCGCATTTTGTCGGCTTTGAAAACTATCGCCGCGCGTTCCAGGACGCGAGCTTTGTGCATTCGTTCTGGTTCACGGCGCTGTTTGCCGTCATATCGCTCGTGCTCATCAACGTGCTGGCCTTTGCGGTGGCCTACGCGCTCACGCAGGGCATCAAGGGCAGCAACCTGTACCGCACGGTGTTCTTCATGCCGAACCTCATCGGCGGCATCGTGCTCGGCTACATCTGGTCGATGATCTTCGACGGCATCCTCTCGCGCTACGGCACGTCGATCCTGCTCAACACGAAGCTCGGCTTCTGGGGTCTCATCATCCTGATGTGCTGGCAGCAGATCGGCTACATGATGATCATTTACATCGCGGGCCTGCAAGCCGTGCCCGAGGACATGCTCGAGGCCGCGAAGATCGACGGCGCGAGCCGCTGGCAGACGCTTTGGAAAGTCACGATCCCGAATGTGATGCCCTCCATCACCATCTGCACGTTCCTCTCTCTTACGAACGGCTTCAAGCTCTTCGACCAGAACCTCGCCCTCACGGGCGGCCAGCCCTATACCATCCTGTCCGACGGCAGCTCGATCAAAGAGACCGAAATGCTCGCGCTGAACATCCTCAACACGTTCTACGGGCAGAATGCCAACTCGCGCGGCACCGCGCAGGCCAAGGCCGTGCTGTTCTTCATCCTCGTCGCGACCATCGGTCTTCTCCAGCTCAGTGCCAACCGCAAAAAGGAGGTGCAGCAGTAATGAACAAGCACTCTCTTTCCGCAGAAGCCCGCCGCAAGACGATCCTCTCTATTGTGCTCGGCGTCATCTGCGTCATCTATGTGCTGCCGGTCCTCACGGTGGTCATCAACTCCTTCAAGCTCAACACCTATGTCAAGACCGACACGTTCGCCCTCCCGAACGCGGAGAGCTTTGCCGGCTGGGCGAACTTCATCAAGGGCCTGACGTTCGGCAACTACCCGTTCTTAAAATCCGCCGGCTACAGCTTATTTATCACCATCGTCTCGACCGCGCTGATTTTGCTCTGCACGTCGATGGCCGCGTGGTACATCGCGCGTGTGGACAGCAAATTCTGCCGCATGGTCTATTATCTCTGCGTCTTTTCGATGGTCGTGCCGTTCCAGATGGTGATGTTCACACTGTCGAAGACGGCCGATACCCTCAAGCTCAATACCCCCTGGACCATCCCCATCATCTACCTCGGCTTTGGCGCGGGGCTTGCGATTTTCATGTTCGTCGGCTTTATCAAATCCATCCCGCTTGAAATTGAGGAGGCGGCCGCCATCGACGGCTGCGGCCCGCTGCGCACGTACTTCTCCGTCGTGCTGCCGATGCTGCGGCCCACGATGATCTCTGTCGGCATTCTCGAGATCATGTGGGTGTGGAACGACTATCTGCTGCCCTATCTCGTGCTCGACCGCACGAAGTACATGACCATCCCCATCCACATCCAGTACCTCAAGGGCAGCTACGGCACCGTCGACCTCGGCGCGACGATGGCGCTGATCCTGCTGAGCATCATCCCTGTCATCGTGTTTTACCTGCTGTGCCAGAAGTACATCATCAAGGGCGTGGCCGCAGGCGCGGTAAAGGGTTAACGCCTTTCATCCTTCATTTTCCAGAAAGAAGTGGTTCCATTGATCGAACGTTCCTCCGGCATTCTGATGCCGATCTCGTCCCTTCCCTCGCCTCACGGCATCGGCACGATGGGCAAGGCCGCCTATGACTTTGCCGACTTTCTCGCCGCCGCGGGGCAGAAATACTGGCAGCTCTTGCCGCTCGGCCCGACGAGCTACGGCGACTCGCCGTATCAGAGCTTTTCGTCCTTTGCGGGTAACCCGTATTTCATCGACTTGGACTTGCTCGTCAAAGATAAGCTCCTGACGCGCGCGGAGGTCAACGCCTGTGATTGGGGCGACGATCCCCGCTATGTCGACTACGGCAAAATCTACGCGAGCCGCTTCACGCTGCTCGAAAAGGCCAAGACGCGCGGCTTTACGCGCGACCGCGAGGCCGTCGCGGCATTTGAGCGGGAAAATGAGCGCTGGCTGCCGAACTACGCCCTCTTCATGGCGCTCAAGCGCCACTTCGGCATGAAGTCCTGGACAGAATGGGACGACGAGGACATCCGCTGCCGCACAAGCGGCGAGGTCATCGAGCGCTACCGCGCCGAGCTGCGCGAGGATGTGGAGCTTTTCACTTACATTCAGTTTCTCTTCTTCCGCCAGTGGGAAGCGCTCAAGGCGTACATCCACTCGCTCGGCATCCGCATCATCGGCGACCTGCCCATCTATGTGGCGATGGACTCCGCCGACGTGTGGGCAGAACCCGAAATGTTCCAACTCGACGAGCACAACGTGCCCACCGAGGTCTCCGGCGTCCCGCCTGACTGCTTCAGCGAGGACGGGCAGCTCTGGGGCAACCCGCTCTACAACTACGAGGCCATGGCGAAGGACGGCTTCGGCTGGTGGATCCGCCGCATCGGCGGCGCGCAGAAGCTCTACGACGTCATCCGCATCGACCATTTCCGCGGCTTCGAGAGCTACTGGGCCATTCCCTACGGCGAGACGACCGCCAAAAACGGCCGTTGGGTCAAGGGCCCCGGCATGTCGCTCGTCGGCGTGCTGACCGGCTGGTTCCGCGACCTCGATTTCATCGCCGAGGACCTCGGCTATCCCTCGCCCGAGGTCGTGCAGCTGCTCTCCGATTCCGGTCTTCCCGGCATGAAGGTCCTCGAGTTTGCGTTCGACTCGCGCGACCCGAGCGACTACCTGCCGCATAGCTGCAACTTCAACAGCATTTGCTACACCGGCACGCACGATAACGCGCCCCTCGCCCTTTGGCGCACGGAGGCGGATAAGGCGGACATCGCGTTCGCGAAGAAGTACCTCGGTCTCAATGACGAGGAGGGCTTCAACGCCGGCATCATCCGCGGCGGCATGAGCTGCCAGAGCAGGCTCTTCGTCGCGCAGATGCAGGATTGGCTCGAGCTCGGCAAGGGCTGCCGCATGAACACCCCCGGCACGAGCGGCGGCAACTGGCAGTGGCGCATGCTGCCGGGCGAAGCGAGCAAAAAGCTCGCCAAACGCATCCGCGAAACGACCCGCATCTACGGCCGTCTGTAAGCGCGCTTTTATCGAAAATCGAAGCGGCGGTTCCGGAAAGCCTCCCGGAGCCGCCGATTTTCGTTATATTTCGATGCAATTATACCATTTGTATTCAATTTTCGACCAAAAAGCCGCAGCGCGAGGGCTTCTGTCCCCCGCGCCGCGGTCTCTTTTTCTCCTTATAATAAAAGCAGCCGGTCCAGCGCCAGCGCGACCGTCACCTGCTCGCCCGCAGCGGCGGCATGCGAGCGCTCCACCGCGATGCGCAGCATCGGCGCGCCCTCGGCGCTGCCCTCCGGGCGCAGCAGGAGGATCGTTTCCTCCACGCCGGAGATCACGCGGCAGACGGCGCAGCGCAGCGTGCCGTTTTCCCGCAGCTCGACCGCCGTGTCAGGAACGCCAACGGTCGTAAAGGGCTTTTCCTTTGCATCGATCGGCAGCGTCACGCCCCATTCCGGCAGATAAACTTTGCCGTTTTTCGCTTTGGCGGCGAAGAAATTCTTGCAGCCGGCCAGCCTTGCCGCGCTGATGCTCGCCGGGCGGCGGATCATCTCGTCCATGCTCATCATTTCTCCGGTCCGTCCGTTTTCCATGACGCAGACGCTGCGGCAGTTGCGATAGCACTCGTCGCGGTCGTGGCTGACCCACAGCACCGGTCCGCGGAACGACGCGAGCAGATCCGAAAGCTCCATCTCGAGGTTCCACTTTAAATAGCTGTCGAGCGCGGAAAACGGCTCGTCGAGCAGGATCGCTTCCGGCTCGGACGTAAGGATGCGCGCGAGCGCCACGCGCTGCTGCTGTCCGCCCGAGAGCTGCGCGGGGTGCTTCTTTTCAAGCCCCTCCAGCCGGAACATACGGATCTTCTCCGCCAGCAGCTCACGCTTGCGCGCCTTGTGCTCCTTTCGGATGCCGCAGAGGATGTTCTGCTCCACGGTCATGTTCGGGAACAGCGCATACTGCTGGAACTGGTACCCGACCCGGCGCTGCTGGGGCGGCAGGTCGATCTTCTTTTCGCTGTCAAAGAGCACGCGGCCGCCGAGCTCGATGCGCCCGCGGTCGGGCGTTACGATGCCCGCGATGCACTTTAGAGTCATGCTCTTGCCGCAGCCCGAAGCGCCGAGCAGCGCCGTCGTCTCGTCCTGCGCTTCAAACTGCGAGCGCAGGCGGAACGCGCCGAGCTGCTTTTCGATATCCACATACAAACTCATTTGCCGCCCCTCCTCGCTCTGCTCGCGTCGGTCAGAAAATCGCGCCGCTCGAGCATGTTGACCGTCAGCAGCACGACGGCGGAAATGGCCATGTTGACCATGACCCACTTCATCGCGAGCGCGTCGTTGTTCGTCTGCCAGAGCTGGTAGACGGTCGTGGAGATGGTCGCGGTCTTGCCGGGGGTGTAGCCCGCGATCATGCTCGTCGCACCGTATTCGCCGAGCGCGCGGGCGAAGGCCAGCACCGTTCCGGCCAGCACGCCCTGACGGCAGTAGGGCATGCGGATGCGCCAGAAAATATAGGTGTTGGAAAGGCCCAGCGTCTGCCCCGAGTAGGCCAGCGTTTCGTCAAAGGCCTCGAACGCGCCGCGCACCGTGCGGTACATCAGCGGGAAGATGACGACCACCGTTGCGAAGATGGCCGACCACCACGTCATGACCATTTTGACGCCGAACGTTTCGAGCACCCACGCACCGATGACGCGCATGCCCGCGAGCTTGTCGCCCACGCGCACGGCCATGCCGCCCTTGCGCGTGGCGATCATGACCTCGTCCTGACTGTTCACGGCGATCAGGCGCTGCGAATCGACTAAAAATACGCCGTCGCACGCGGCATTGAGCTCGATCTTGCCCTCCTTGACCTCGCTGCGGCGCATGTTCTCCTGCCCGCAGAGGGCGAGCAGCCGCTCCGCCGCGTCGTTCTCGTGCACCATGCCGGGCGTCATCTCCCAGACGTAGAGGTGCTCCTTGCCCATGCTGAGCAGCACGGGAATGTCCTCCTCCGTCACGACGTGGCCCTTGCGGAAGCGCGCGTCCTTATATTTATCCTTGATGATCTGCGTCATGTCGTGGCAGAGCACATGGCCCACCGCGTCCTCGGTCTTAATGAGCTTCATTCGCTCCCACCGCCTTCGCTGCCTGAAATTTTTTTGGTTATATTCTGTCAAGAATAACGACGCTTTGCAACACTTTTAGGCAGGCTGGCTTACAGATTTTTTGTTTTTTCTTTGCAAATCGTTTTTCTGCATGGGCAGATGCCGCAGACAAAAAAGGTCCCCGGCGCATATGCGCCGGGGACCTTTTCAATTCTTCTCAGTGGCCGCCGCCCGCGAGCATTTTGAGCCCGTGCTCCAGCGTGCCGATCACCGCGCTCAAATTTTCCCGCGCGGCCTTTTCAGAGCCGGGAAGGTTGAGGATGAGACTGCTCCCCCGCGTGCCCGCTGTGGCGCGCGAGAGCATCGCGCGCGGCGTGATCTGCAAGCTGTAGGCGATCATCGCCTGCGGGATGGCCGGGACCTCGCGCTCGAGCACGGCGCGCGTTGCCTCGGGCGTCACGTCGCGCGGAGAAAGGCCCGTGCCGCCGCTCGTGATGATGAGGTCGCAGCGCTGCTCGTCCGCTGCGCGGATGAGCTCGGCGGAGATGAGCGCCTGCTCGTCCGGCACGACGGCCGTATACGCGACCTCGTAGCCCGCTTCGCGCAGCATGGCGCACACGGCGGGGCCGCTTTTATCCTCGTACACACCCGCGGCGCAGCGGTCGCTGACGGTGATGACTGCCGCACGGTAGCTCATGGTCTTCCCTCCGTTTCAGAAATCGATGGTGCCCTCCAGCACGCGCAGGTCGTAGGGTTCGAAAACGACCTTGCGGTAGGCGTCCACATCGAGCTTCACGCCCGTCCAGTCGGAGTGGATGTCGCCGTTCTGCTTGATGAGGATATCGTAGAGGATGTCGTAGGTCACGCCGTCCTCGCCCGTCTCCACGATGGTGGAGTACGGCAGGGTCTTGTGGTAGGTCATGTGCAGGCCCTTGTAGTCGAAGTGGTATCCGTTGCGCATGCGGCAGCCGTCAAGGCCCTTGTAGGTAAAGTGCTTTTTAAGGTCCGCGAGGATCTTGTCGCCCTCTTCCCTGTAAAGGTTCTCGGGCGTGGTCTCGGTGTAGTCGTAGCGGTACTGCACGGGGATGTTATACTTGCGCCAGCGCTCGGCGTATTCCTCCAGCTCGTCGGCGGGATAGTCCATATAGAGCACGCAGTTCACGCGCTTTTTCGTGGCGATCTTCGCCACGACCTCGTCGGGAGATTCCTCGACATACTTCGTCAGGTGGCGCGAGACGTTGATGCAGGTGATCTTGTCGCGGTTGCGCTCGGTGAAGGCGATCATTTCCTCGGCGCTGCAGCCGGGCTGCACGGGGAAGGTCGTATTGATATAGACCTTGTGGGTCTTGGGCACCGCGTCGAGCATGCGCTGCAGCGCGTCCAGGTCCGCAAACGGCTCGCCGCCGGTAAACACAAAATCGCAGTGCGGCGTGATGCCGTCCATCACGGCGATGCTCTTTAAGATCGCCTCTACGCTGAAGCCCTCGGCATGGGCATATTCCTGCTTGTTGACACAAAAGGGGCAATGATTGCGGCAGTCATACGGCACGAAGACCGTGACCGTTGCGCCGCCTTCGCGCGTCTTGTAGGGATGAGTCATTGATTCTTTTCCGTCCTCTGTTCAATAATTGTGAAGAGTATTTTACTCTAAAAAGTGACAAATTGCAAGTCAAAGGGGATGGTTTTCTACTTTGCGTTCGCTTTTCGCTCCTGCGCGAGCAGCCCCCGCACGTAGGCAAAGGCCTTTTCCTCCCCCTCCTCCTTGAGCACGAGCAGCATCTTTTCGATCTGCGCGCCGGTCTCGGGATGGATCATGATGTGGCCGCGCGAGCGCGCGTAATAGTCGTAAGCCGAAGCGTCGGTGTACTTTTCGCCCTGATAGACCTTGCAGGCGGCGATGCGGTCGCAGAACATCTCGGCTACATATTTGAGCGGCATTTTGCACCCGCCCATGTAAACCTTCCCGTCGTCGCCGATGCAGTAGTCGATCCAGTATTCAAAGTGGTGGCGGTTGCGGCCCTTGTGGTGCAGCCAGGCAAGGCTCACGCCGTTTTCGCGGCGCTCGGCGTCGTTCGGGCTGCGAAAGCCCTGGTAGTATTTTACCCCGCGCCAGAATTCCTGCGGGCTGTATTTGCTCAAGTCGTGCGTCAGCCCCTGCCAGTACAGGCCCAGCCGGAAACAGTATTGCCGCACCAGATGGCGGTGATGCGTAATGGTCTTGAAATGGGCCCAGGCGCGCATACGCTTCCCTCCCGTGTTCAATGCAGATGCGCCCGCCGCTTTTCAGCAGGGGGCGCGAAGATAAAAATATTATAGCCGCATTGATAGAAAAAATCAATCGTGCATTTTTTACATAAAAACTGCACAAAATGGCCGTAAGGGCGGCATTTCCCCTGCCCTTTTGTCTCCTGCGCGCGGCGCACACCGCCGCGCCGCGCGCAGCGAGCGTGCCGCGGCAAACAAAAAAGCGATCCGGACGCCGTTTTTCGGCTCCTTGATCGCTTTCCGTCGTTTATTCCTTTTTCATTTATTCCTTTTTCATTTATTCCTTTATAGGTGCGTCCATGCCCGCCATCGCGGCCTCGTAGCCCTCGTCCACCTTGCGGACCGTTTCGGCGATGATCTCGCGCGCCTTGGGTGCAAAGTCGACGCGCAGGATCTGCTCGATCAAGGGCTCGTAGCGCTCCGCCGGCACGTCGAAGAGCTTATAGCAGGAGGAAAGGTAGCTGCGGAGCTTGCGCTCCATCGTCAGCTCCTCCGTGCAGGGCTGCGCCATAAAGCTGCGCGTGATGCCCGCGGTGGCCAGCTCGAGCAGCGCCCAGTCCTGCTCTGTTGCTCTCGGCCGGAACGAGCCGAAGATCACGGCGAGCTTTTTCTCCATGCCCTCGATGATGTAGGCCGAGGTGCTCGGCAGCGTGTAGGCTGTGACATACAGCTCACGCAGCGGTTCGGAGATCTCTACGATGTGCATCTGAAGCGTCGTTTCCATGCCGTAGAGCAGCAGCGGATCGTTATCGCCGCACGTCATATGCTCGACCATGCGGAACTGGCCGGAGAACATCCGCTTGACAAACTCGAGCAGCACGCCTTCCTTGTTGCCGTAGTGGAAAAACGGTGAACCGTTCGACACGCCCACAAGGTCTGCAACCATCTTGCTGGACGTGCCGGCATAGCCTTTTTCAAGGAATACCTTCGCCGATGCGCTGAGGATCTTGCGTTTCATTAAAATTCCTTTGGAATAGGGACCTCTTTTCATGTTACCCCCCCCCCCCTAAAACTTTTAAGCAATAAAATTGGCTGCATTTATTATTTTACCACGCTGTTATGCACACATGCAACACAAATTTTACGTCTTTCGACAAATTTCGTCAAAAAGTCGAGAAGGATAAAAACCCGCAAAGCTTGCGGTATTTATGCTCTGTACGGGCAAAGGAAGCGCTGCCGTACAGGCAGCGCTTCCTGATTGTTTACGTTCCGGTCAACGCGCGCTTTCGCGCAGGGAGAGGGCTTACGCCTTCTTGTGGTCCTCGGTCATGAACTTGGTGTAGTTCGGGTCGATGCCGTACTTCTTCATGGAGAACTTATGCAGAACGATCTGCAGGACGTACAGCGCGACGATACCGATGAGCAGCAGGATGAACGGGGACATCTCCGTAAAGCCGAAGATCACATACAGCACCGCGATCACGGAGATGACGGTGATGGCGTAGGGCACCTGCGTGCCGACGTGGTCGATGTGGTCCGCGCCGGAGAAGATGGACGCCATCACGGTGGTGTCGGACACGGGGGAGCAGTGGTCGCCGAAGATCGCGCCGGAGAGGACCGCGCCGGTCATGCCGGTGGCGAAGAACACATCGCCGGTGACGGCATAGCCGAGCTGGATGGCGAGCGGGGTCATGATGGCCATGGTGCCCCAGGAGGTGCCGGTCGCAAACGCGACGAGCGAGGAGCAGACCAGAACCAGCAGCGGGAGAAGCCCGGTCGGGATGTTGCCGCCGACATAGGTCGCGACGAAGTTGCCGAGGCCCATGCTCTTGGTGACGGCGCCGAGGGACCACGCGAGCACGAGGATCGCGCCGGTCATCGCCATGAGCTTGAAGCCGTCCACGATGGTGGTCATGGTCTCTTCAAAGGTCATGATCTTGGAAACGAGCGCGACGACAACGCCGGTCATCGCCATGCCGAACGCGCCCCAGTAAAGCGCAAGCTGGGCGTCACAGGCGTCGAGGATGGCCATCAGGCCGGAGCCAGAGCGGTCGGGGTTGGTGATGCCGGTATACAGGATACCGCCGATGATGATAATGAAGGCGACCGCGATGGGGAGCACGAAGCTGCGGATCATGGGCTTGGTCTTCTTGGCCTCGCCGAGCTCGGAACCAACGTCGAGCATGGGCTTGGCGGTGGGGGCGACGAACTCGCCTTTGGTGAGCGCGCGGACCTCCGCCTTGAGCATGGGGCCGTAGTCGCGGCCGGTGTACATCATCATGCCGACGAAGATGAGCGTCAGGATGGAGTACATGTTGAACGGCAGGCCGTTGACATACGCGCTGACGGCGGAGACGCCCTCGATGCCGGCGGCGTCAAGGCCCTGGCTGATCATGCTGATCTGGTAGGCGATCCAGTCGGAGATGAACAGCGCCGCCGCGGGAGCCGCGGTGGAGTCGAGCACGTAGGAGAACTTTTCAGAGGAGATGCGGTAGTCCTTGCAGATATCGCGGAACACGTTGCCGTCCACCGCGGCGACCAGACAGTCGTTCACGGAGCACAGCATGCCGAGGCCCCAGGTGCCCAGGCACACGGAACGTCTCTTTTTGAATCTTCTCTTGGCGGCTTCCGCCAGAGCGAAGCTGCCGCCGAGCTTCCAGATGAAGGAGATGCCGACACCCATGAACATGGTGAACAGCAGCAGGATCACGTTATCCGCCATATTGTCAGCGAGCGTCTGCAGGGAGTAGGCGACGGCGCTGAGCGGATTCCAACCACAGATGACCAGCGCACCGGCGAAGAGACCGGCGAACATGGAGACAAGGACCTGTTTGGTTACGAAGCACAGCGTGATCGCAACAACAGGCGGGATCAAGGCGAGTAGGCCGTAATTAACGTCCATTTGATATCCTCCTAAATTTTCCTTTTGCCTCACCGCGGAGAAAAGGAATTTACCGGCTCTTCCCAGACTGCGCAGATGAGCTTTAAGGTTTTCTGCCCTCCTTACAAGCAAACAATGTGCCAAAAAAGTTTAGACTTCGTGAATTTTTTTGGTCATATTTAAAAAATCTTGCGATTTACGCCGAATCATGGGGAAATCGCATTCCATTCAGCGTTCAAATATTTTGATTTACCTGTTTTTGGCGATTGAACGGTCCCGCTGAAAACAGGGTTCCGCTTGCCGCAAAGATGACAAAAGATGGCACGGCTGCATAAAGCCGTGCCATCTTTATGACAATTTATACGCCGGTCACTTCGTCCTGCATGTGGTTGATGCGCCGGTAGAGCGTGCGAAGGCTGATGTGCAGCTCCTCGGCGATCTTCTTCTTGCCCTCGAGCGTGTAGCCATATTTTTCCAGCAGGGCGCGGATCTCATCGTCCTGCGAGATGCCGGACGGGACGTGCGCGGGCAGCTGCTCCGGCCCGTCCACGCTGCGGCAGACGGTCTCGGGCAGATCGGAGGGCATCAGCGTGTCGGATTCGCACAGGTTCGCCGCGTATTCGATCACGTTCTGCAGCTGACGGATGTTGCCCGGCCACGGGGCGTTCAGCAGGACCTCCCCGGCCTCCTTCGAGATCGACGTGAGCGGCGTGTTGAGCTTCATCTTGAGCTTTTTGAGGTAGTTCTCCGCCAGCGGGATGATATCATCCCGGCGGGCGCGCAGCGGCGGCAGCTCAAGGTTGATGACGTTGATGCGGTAATAGAGGTCGCTGCGGAACTTGCCCTCGCGCACCATATCGGCAAGGTCGCGGTTCGTCGCGGCGATGATGCGGATGTCGAGGTGGATCTTCTTGCTCGAGCCGATGCGCTCAAGCTCGTATTCCTGCAAAATGCGCAGCAGCTTCGGCTGGGCGAACAGCGGCATCTCGCCGATCTCGTCCAGAAACAGCGTGCCGCCCTGCGCCATTTCGATCTTGCCCATCTTGCCGCCCTTTTTCGCGCCCGTGAACGAGCCCTCCTCGTAGCCGAACAGCTCGCTTTCAAAGAGGTTGTCCGGGATGCTCGAGCAGTTGATCGCTACGAAGGGGTACTTGTTGCGGCCGCTCTGCTCGTGGATGGCGCGGGCGATGAGCTCCTTGCCGGTGCCTGTCTCGCCGGTGATGAGCACGGGCGTGGGGCTGTCGGCAATGCGCTTGATGACCTTCTGCACGCGCGTGATGGCGGGGCTGGAGCCGATGATGCCCTCAAAATAGCTCGTGCCCTTCGAGGGCTTGTAGAGATTGTCGGACAGGCGGATGAAAAAGCCCGTCACCTGCCCGTCCACCACGATGGCGCGGGTGGAGATCTTCGTGGCCGCGTCGCCGATGTTGACGGTCTTTTCATAGAGGTTGTTGCCCTCCATGATGCGGTTGACGACCGAATGCGCGAACAGCTGCCAGAGCGACGTGGTCGAAATATCGCACACACGGAAAAGGTTCGCCGCGAGCTGGTTGTACTGCAAAATAACGCCGTGCGCGTCGGTCAGCAGCATCGGCTGGTTGCACAGCTCCATCGCCGCCGTCATGTTTGCGTCCAGATTGATCGGATTCGCCCCGCCCTCGTGCGAGATGAGAAGGCTGCCGATCATGTTGGCAAGCTCCGTGATGGCGTTTAAGTAAACGGTGGTGTTCTCGGTGATGCGCTTCTGCCCTTCCTTGGTGAACGACGTGAAGGCCAGCACGCCCGCGATCTGCGTCTCCGCGCGGATGCAGCAGAGGATCTCGATCGTCGAGGGGCAGTGCGTCTTGAAGCGGCAGCCGATGCACGACGCCATCTCGCCGGGCTTATTGACCAGCACGCTCCCGTTTTCCATGACCTCGCGGAGCGAGGGCGTGTGGACCGCGCGGCCCTTTTTCTTCACATAGGTCGGCGTGCAGTAAAAAAGCTGGCTGTTTTGGTCGAACACCGCCACCTCCAGCCGCATCGAGCTGCTCACCGCCGTGACAAAGCGCTCCACCGACAGGCGGATCCCTTCCAGATCAGACATGTGCCGTTCCCTCCTCAGCGGTCAGATTCATCGATTTTGTAAATGATAACCGCCGTTCCATCGACGAGTATACACTACTTCTTCCCCCGGCACAAGGGCAATTCGCCAAATTTGACAGTACTTTGACAAATGGCAACAAGCCGGAGCGTCATCAAACACTCCGGCTTGTTGCTTTTTGATGGGGTCCGCCGCTCACAGCAGCGGCGCGATCACGTTGGTCCACAGGGCGCTGAGCGGCATGACGAGCACCATCGCGGGGATCATATCCGCCACGGGGAAATTTTTGATCTTCGCGATGCGAAAGCCCGTCACAATGAGCAGAAAGCCGCCGCAGGCCTTGAAATCGCCGATCATCGCGGGCGTAGTGAGCGGGTAGATGGCCTTCGCCGCGAAAAAAAGGATGAAAAATACGACCGCCTGCGGCACGGCCACGAGCGACGTCACCGCGCCCAGATTGCAGGCAAAGACCATCGCCGTGAAGAGGTCGAGCACGGACTTGCTCAAAAGCACCGTGGCATTGCCCGTCATGCCCGCGTCCAGGCAGCCGTAAATGCCCGTGCCGCTCGAACAGAAGAGCACGATGGCCGTGACGAGCAGGGCAATGTATTCCTCGCGCGGAAGACCGCCGTCCTCACCGTCGCCCTCACCGCCGCGCGCGCCGAGAAGGGCGCTGATAGGCTTTTCCATCAGCGCGCCGCCGCGGCTGATCCACTCGCCTAGATGGCACGCAAGGCCCAGCGCAGTGCCCACCACCAGCGCTAAGATCACCGCGGGCATGTTTTCCATCAGCGGGATGGAGGAAATTCCCATGCCCATCGCGCACACGCCGAACACCTTGTTCAGCTCCGTCGTAAAGCGCGTGGAGAGATGCTTTCCAAACACCGTTCCCAAAATGCCGCCGATGACAACGGCGGCTACATTGACAATAATTCCGATCATTCTCTTTCTTCCTTCCTGACAGCACATAGAAAAAGAGCGCCGCGTTCGGGCGCTTTCCGTCCGGCGGCCGCTCTGTTCGTTAAGTATAAAGATACCGCGAATTTTTTCTCCTGTAAAGCATTTTCTCCGTCACCGTGCGCAGGAAAAAGGCGCGGCCTTTTGGCCGCGCCCTTCTTTGGTGAAAAGCTCCGCTTTCTTACAGGCTCTTCTCGTAGCTCTCGATCATTTTCTTGACCATCTGGCCGCCGACGGAGCCGGCCTCGCGGGAGGTCAGATCGCCGTTGTAGCCCTGCTTGAGGTTCACGCCGACCTCGCTCGCGGCTTCCATCTTGAACTTGTTCATCGCGGCCTTGGCCTCGGGGATGTTGAGCTTGTTGTTGTTCTTGGCAGACATAGCATTTTCTCCTTCAAATTTTGTTCTGATGTTGATCGGGCTGCGCATCGGTCGTCGGTGCGCTTTGGGTATCGCAACGATAGCTTTGCCGCTTTTTTCAGCGGTATGCAAAAGCGCATGCGGCAAGTTTTGTTAAAACTGACAGGAAATGCAGCCGCTGCCGCGTCCTTCGCACACTTTTCGCGATTTGACAATCGTTTTTCTTTCCACTATAATTTATGATGAATTTTGAATCACCCCGGAGGTATTGCAACATGATCTCTTCCGATAACCGTCATTACCGCTATGCAAAGGGCCAGCTGATCGAAGTCATCTGCCAGCTGCGCTTCCCCACCATTCTGTCGATCGACACGCGCGAGCCCGCGGACTTTCAGGAAACGGTCCGCGCCGCGTTCCCGCGCTATCAGTGCCAGGTCGAGCAGGGCCCGGCCGTGAACGGCGCGGCCCCGAAGCCCGTCAACAACCACACCTTCATTTCCGAGGACGGCGGCTATAAGCTGAGCCTGACGAAGGACTTCATCGCCCTTTCCACCATGCGCTACTCCCATTGGGAGGACTTTGCCGCCAAGCTCGATGAGCCGCTCGGCCAGTTCATCAAGATCTACCGCCCCGCATGCTTCGACCGTGTGGGCCTGCGCTATGTGAACGCCTTCTCGCGCGAGCAGCTTGGCCTTGTCGGCCGCCGCTGGAACGACCTTCTGCAGCCCGCCTACCTCGGCGTGCTCGACGAGGACGACATCGACGAGGGAAGCGTCAGCAAGTGCTCGGTGGACGTGGAGCGCCGCCTTGACGCGCAGACCGCGCTCAAGCTGCACGCCGGTCCCGGCTTCGTGCAGCGCAACATCCGAAACGGCAATCAGGTCCAGCGCGTGCAGGAGAAGGAGGTCCGCTTCATCCTCGATCAGGACGTGTACGCCACCGCGAAGGTAAAGGTCAACGCCGTGCCCGAAACGCTCACCGCCCTGCACGGCCACGCCGACCAGATCTTCTCCGACGCCATCACCACCGTGCTCCACGACGCGATGGAGCCCGAATACCTGTAACATGGCAAAGAAAACGCATGAGCTGGCGCTCTGCGGCGTGCTCTGCGCGCTCGCCGTCGCCTTTTTGTGGCTCAGCGGCGTGCTGCCGCTGTCCACCTACATCTGGCCCATCCTCGCCTCCGCCGCGCTGCTGCCCGCGCGTGAGGAATGCCGCCCGAGCTACGCCTGGAGCTGCTTTGCCGCCGCGGCGATCCTCAGTCTTCTTCTCTGCGCGGACAAGGAAGCGGCGCTCGTTTTCTGCTTTCTCGGCTATTATCCCCTGCTGCGGCCAAGGCTCGAGACGATCAAAGGCCGTGCGCTGCGCATGCTCGCAAAGCTGGGGCTGTGCACCGTGATGATGGGGCTTATGTACGCGCTCATCCTGTTCGTATTCAAGCTCCCCGCCGTGGTGCAGGAATTTTCCGAGAGCGCGCCGTGGCTGCTCATCGCCACCGCTGCGATGGGGCTGCTGCTTTTTATCGTCTACGATCTGGCCATTGGCCGTCTCGAGGTCATTTATGCCCATCGCCGTGGTAAAAAGCAATAAAAATCCCGCCTTTTTGTTATCTATCTTACCAAAAAACAAAGCAAACGCACGGTTTTCCGTTGTGGAAAGCCGTGCGTTGTTCTATACTGTAGACGGGTGAGATCACCCTTTCCATTCCCTTCCGCCCGCGCTACTCCACCTCTACGTAACGCCCGCGGAAAATACAGAAGGAGGAAAGCTTTCCGCCGGACCGGCGGTGCGGCAGTGTGGAGACCTGCCGTAAAGCGGCGCGCTCAGGCGGCTGCGAGGGCCTGCATCGCGGAGGCGGCAGGTCTGCGGTCCAGAAATATGGCAGAGGTCATCCTGAAGAACGTTCGAAAGGTATACCCCAACACCGAGACCAAGAAGAAGAAAAAGATCAAGGACGAAGGCAGCGAGAAGAAGAACAACCTAGAGATCACGGACGAGGGCGTTGTGGCGGTGCAGGATTTCAGCATCGACGTGGCCGACAAGGAGTTCATTGTGCTCGTCGGCCCGAGCGGCTGCGGCAAGTCCACTACCCTGCGCATGATCGCCGGTCTCGAGGAGATCAGCGGCGGCGAGCTCACCATCGGCGGTAAGCTGATGAACGACGTTGCGCCCAAGGACCGCGACATCGCCATGGTCTTCCAGAACTACGCGCTTTATCCGCACATGACCGTCTATGAAAACATCGCCTTCCCGCTCAAGCTCAAAAAGGTCGCGGAGACGGACGCGGACGGCAAGACGCACCTGAAAAAAATGTCGAACGACGAGATCGACCGCCGCGTGCGCGAAGCGGCGGAGATCCTTGATATCACCCAGTATCTCGACCGCAAGCCCAAGGCGCTTTCCGGCGGTCAGCGGCAGCGCGTGGCCATCGGCCGCGCCATCGTGCGCAACCCCAAGGTCCTTTTGATGGACGAGCCGCTCTCGAACCTCGACGCGAAGCTGCGCAACCAGATGCGCGCCGAGATCATCAAGCTGCGCGAGAAGATCGACACCACGTTCATCTACGTCACGCACGATCAGGTCGAAGCCATGACCCTCGGCGACCGCATCGTCATCATGCGCGACGGCTACATCCAGCAGGTCGGCACGCCGCAGGAGGTCTTCAACCACCCGGCGAACCTGTTCGTCGCGGGCTTCATCGGCTCGCCGCAGATGAACTTCTTTGAAAACAGCACCCTCACCAGGACCGCGAACGGCTACACGCTCACCGTCATGGGCCACACGCTGCCCCTCACGGCGGCGCAGAGCGAAAAGCTCGCCGCAGCGGGCGTTGAGAGCCGCAGCGTCACCGCCGGCGTGCGCCCCGTGCACATTGAACTGGGCGACAGCGGCATCGATGCGGAGGTGGACGTCAGCGAGCTGATGGGCAGCGAGCTGCACCTGCACCTGACGGCGGGCGGACAGGACGTCGTCGCCGTTATCCCCACGGCAAACATCGACCCCAGCGCCTACGCGCGCCACACCGCGCTCAAATTCAGCTTTGACGCGAAGCTCGTGCACCTCTTCGATCCCGCGACGGAGAAAAATCTCATCTGAGCATAAAACGATAAAAAAGGAGCCATTCCATCCGGAATGGCTCCTTTTCTACTTTTATTAGTAGGCGACGCCCCAGTAAATGTCGGTCGTGCACTCCTTGCCGCAGCAGACGCACTTACCCGTCGTGCCGCTCTGCTTGAGGGGCATGCAGCGGGAGGAAACACCCGCCTGCTCCTTCATCTTGAGCTCGCACTCAAGGCTGCCGCACCACTTCGTGCGGGCAAAGCCGCCGTGGCCGCCGGCCATCTCCCTGACCTCGTCGATGGTCTTTAAGTCGAAGGTGTTGTCCTCGAGGTTCTTCTCGGCCATGGCGTACATGTTGTCGTGGATGGCGTCGAGCAGGGCCTTGACCTCGCCCGCGATGCCCTCGATCTTCGCCGTGGCCTTTTCGCCGTTGTCGCGGCGGACCAGGCAGCAGTTGCCCTCGGCCAGGTCGCGGGGACCAAGCTCCAGACGGATGGGCACGCCGCGCATCTCATACTCGGCGCACTTCCAGCCCATCGACTGATCCGAATCGTCCAGCTTGACGCGAACGCCCGCGGCGATGAGATCGCTCATCATGGCCTTGGCGGTCTCGAGCACCTCGGGATTCTTGTGCGCGGCGATGGGCACGATGACGACCTGCGTGGGCGCGATGCGCGGGGGCAGGACAAGGCCGTTGTTGTCGCCGTGGGTCATGATGACCGCGCCGATCATGCGCGTGGTGGAGCCCCAGGAGGTCTGGAACGGGTACTGGAGCTTATTGTCGCGGCCGGTGAAGGTCACGTCGTAGGCGCGGGAGAACTTGTCGCCGAAGTAGTGGCTCGTCGCGCCCTGCAGGGCCTTGCGGTCCTTCATCATGCACTCGACGGTGTAGGTCGCCTCGGCGCCCGCAAACTTCTCCTTCTCGGTCTTGCGGCCGGGAACGACGGGGATGGCGAGCACGTGGCGGAAGAAGTCGGCATAGCAGTTGAGCTGCTGCATCGTCTCGGCCTGCGCTTCCTCGGCGGTCTCGTGGATGGTGTGGCCCTCCTGCCACCAGAACTCGCGCGAGCGAAGGAACGGGCGGGTGGTCTTTTCCCAGCGGATGACGGAGCACCACTGGTTATAGAGCATGGGCAGCTGGCGATAGGTCTGCAGCACGCGGGACCAGTGGTCACAGAACATGGTCTCGGACGTGGGACGGAAGGCAAGGCGCTCTTCGAGCTTCTCGCTGCCGCCCATCGTGACCCACGCGACCTCGGGCGCGAAGCCGTTGACCAGCTCGCCCTCCTTTTTGAGCAGGCTCTCGGGGATGAGGACGGGCATGGCCACGTTCTCGTGTCCGGTCTTTTTGAATTCCGCGTCCATCAGGCTCTGGATGTTTTCCCAGATGGCGTAGCCGTAGGGGCGCAGGATGGTGAAGCCCTTGACGCTGGCGTACTCAACAAGCTCCGCCTTGCGGCAGATGTCGGTATACCATTGGGCGAAATCGTCCTCCAGATTCGTGATCTGTTCTACTCTTTTCTCTTTGGCCATTTTATGTTCTCCCTCGTATTTCAGGATAGAGTTCTGAACTGTTATTGTATTGGTTTTGCGCCAAAATGTCAAGCACGGCGCGGAAATCTCGTCCCGAAGAGGGCGAAAGCGCTCACGTGCCGCTCTTCTCCCCGGCAAAGTCGATCCGGACGATCTGCATGTTCATCATGCCGTCGCCTACCTGTGCGAGAAAGCGGAAGAAGCCGCTGACGCTCGGATCGTTCAGGTCGTGATAGCCCAGCATATAGCCGCGCGAGGAGACGCGCAGCTTTGGGGACCACGGCGCAAGCTCGCGCTGTGCGTCCGAGACGGCGAAGTACGCGCCCACGTCCTTGATCTCCGCGTCCTTGATCCAGGTCTTGAGCATCAGCTTGACGGCCTTTCGGTTCGCCGCGTCGAAAACGAGCTTCCCGCCGGGGAATGCCTCCGCCATCGCGCACACGAGCGCGCGGACCTGCGGCGTTAAAAAGTAGTAGAACACACCGGCGGCGAAAAACACCGCGCCGCCGCTCGCGTCGATCTCGCGGAACCACGCGGTGTCGTTCAGGTCGCAGGGGATGTTCTTCTCGCGCTCTCCCGCCGGAAGGAGCGCTTCGCGCACGGCGATCACGTCGGGAAAGTCAAGGTTATAAATTCTGCACGTGCCGTTGTCGCAGGCGCGGCCCGTGCCGTCCAGTCCGCAGCCGAGGTTCACGACCGCCGCGTTCGGATGCGTCTTGAGATAGTCGCGCACCTCGCAGGCAAGGTCGTTCTGCCGCATGGCGACCTCCAGAAAGCCGAAGCGCTGCATGCTGCTGCCCGACTTTTTCGCAAGGGTGGAAAAATCATAGTCGATCGCGTCGAGCAGGCGGATGGCCGTTTCGTCGCGGTAGAGGTCCGGATACTGCTCCGAGCACATCTTGCGCGCGTAAAGCGGGATGATGAGCGTTTCCTGCACAGAATTTTTCTCGATGTGGTACTTCATAGGCCTCTCCTTTTCTTTTACTTTCTCAAAAACGGCAGCGGCGGCAGTTCGTTTTGCTCCATGATGCACCGGAGCATCGCCGCGAAGCCCTGCGGGTCGCGGATCTGATACTGCATGTGGTCAAAGCCCTCGAACACGGGAAAATTCCCGCAGGGATAGGCCTGCATGACCGCGTCGCGGTACTTGAAATGGTCCTCCTTGCTGCCGAACTCGAAAAAGCAGCGCGCCTGCAAATCCTCCGGCAGCGGCGGGAAGGGCTGATCGACCAGACTGTCGGCCATCTGGCGGCGGAGGTCCCTGTAGGAAAGGGCCTTGCCCGCGGCGATAAAATAGGGCTTGATCACGTCATCGTCGCACCACATGATCTTTTTCAGCGTGCCGCCCTTCGACCAGTACAGACTCTTGATGGCGAGGTAGAGAAACGGCGCCATCACGCGGCGCGTTCCCCTGCCGATCTGCGCGAACTGCCCGCCGTCGAAAAAGGCGTGGTCCACAGGCAGTTCCGTCTGCGACAAAAACGCCGCCGCGAGGTCCGCCCCGATAGACGAGGCCACGACGAGCGCAAGGCGCGTGACCCCCTGCGCGCACAGAAAGCGCTCTATCTGGCGCAGCTCGTCCGCCTTTCCTGCATATTTCTGCCCCGCGCAGTAGACGCTCGCGGTCGGCAGGATGCAGAAATAGTCGTCCTGCAAGCATTTCGCGACCGGCTCGCTGCTCGCGCCGGTCACGCCCATGGCGTGAAAAAACAGCACGGCGGGCTTGCCCCGCTCGCCGAAAGTCTCAAAGCGCATATCATTCTCTCCTTTCGCAGTCCGTCCGCGCCGCCCGCGTCCGCGAGGGCGCGAGTTAGTCTCATCTAACCGTTAATGCTTCAAAAGGCCGCCTCGCGGCGGCTCCGCTTCTTTTGTCCCCAATTATACGCGCGGCGGATACGCGCTGTCAATAAAAAGGCGGGGCGGTCATGGGAAAAATCCATGTCCGCCCCGGTCAGGCCGTTTTGCGCCGCCCTCACGCCACCGTCGGGAAGCGGAGGATGGCCTTGAAGAGGTCGCCGTCGATGGCGAGCGACATCTTGCCGCCCTGCAGCTCCGTCAGGCTCTGCGCGATGGAAAGGCCAAGGCCGTTGCCCTCGGTCGATCTAGAGCTGTCGCCGCGCACGAAGCGCTCCATCAGCTCCTCGGCGGGGATGTTGAGCGCCGCGCGCGAGGTATTCTTGAAGGTCACGACCGCGTCGCCGCCGGTCTTTTCCAGCGTCAGATAGACGCGCGTGCCGCTCTGCGCGTATTTGCAGATGTTGGAGAGCAGGTTGTCGATCACGCGCCACATCAGCGCGCCGTCCACATTGCAGAAAAGCTCCTTTTCCGGCATCACGTTCACGAGCGTCAGCTCCGCCGCGCTCAGCTTGTCGCCGTACTCACCCTCGACCTGGGCCAGAAGCTCGTTCATGCTGCACCGCACGGCGTTCACGGGCAGGTTGCCGGTCGTGGCCTTGCTGGCTTCGACCAAATCCTCGGTGAGCTTTTTGAGCTTGAAGGCCTGCCGCTTGAGCACGGCAAGGTACTCTTCCTCCTGCTCCGGTGTGTGCTCGTGCTGCAAAAGATCGACATAGTTGATGATGCTCGTGAGCGGGGTCTTGATGTCGTGCGAGACGTTTGTGATGAGCTCGGTCTTGAGCCGCTCGCTCTTGAGCTGCTTATCGACCGCCATGGCCATGCCATCGCCGATGGAGTTGAGGTTCTCGGCGTGGCGCTTGACATCCCAGTACATCCACTTTGTATCCACCTGCGCGCTCATATCGCCCGAAGCGAGGGCCTCGGCCTCCTTCTGAAGCTTTCGCAGCTGGACGGAGAACAGGCACACCGTGATCGACAGGACGAAGAGAAACAGGATGAGCTTCCCGCCGTCGTAGTAAAACCGGTCCGCCATCAGGCAGATCATCACGCCGACGACAAAGCAACCCACCGCCGTGCGCCACACGAGCGGGATGGCGTGCAGGAAGCTCATGCAGCCGCGGCAGAAGGCGCACAGCACCCCCCAGCACCACTTGACGATCCGCCAGCACAGGCAGAGGATCTTATAGATGAGCGTTCCCTTCCACAGTCCGCCGGTCTTAATGCGCGTGCAGAACGTCACCCACGCGCCGAGCACGAACACCGCGATGCCGAAGCAGATGGCCATCAGCAGCACGTCGTAGGGCGGCGTGTAGTAATTGGCGTATTCATAGACGCATTGCGCTGCCGCCGCGCACAGCAGCGCGATGACCGACGTGTCGATGAAAAGATACAGGTCGAAGGGAATTTTCTCCTGCCAGCCGGGCTGGAGACTGCCGTCCTCGCACCGGCCCGCCGCGCGGGCCAGAAAGATGAAGAGAAACAGCTCCGCGATACCGAGGACAGCGAGCATCGCCGCCGCGTTCTTGCCCCAGGCGTTCGCCTTGTCGAAAAACACCTTCGCCCAGTAGATATCGTCCTGCGCGGGAAGATCCTCGACAAGGTAGAACGAGAAGTACTTGCCGTTCATCATCACACTGTAGCAGGCGATATCGCCTTCGCCGGTATTGCTGAATTCCTCGTTTCCGTCCCGGTCCGTCACGGTAAAGCGGATGTTCGTATGCGCGTCGTCTGCGGGGAAATAATCCTCCGGCAGGTACTCGTTGCTCGCGGCGTAAATGTAGGTGTCGCGGATGTCCCAGGCCTCGTGGCTGACCGCGCCCTGGCAGATATCGCTCATATAAAAGTCCTTGCCCATGCCGCCGTAGGAGCAGGCAAGCCCCACGCCGTAGGCGAGCATCACGGGCACGAGCGCCGCCGCCAGCAGAAACGCGACCGTCTTCGTCCAGAAATTGCGCGTCCATGCTGCCCTCATTTTTTGTCCTCCATTTTATACCCCAGCCCCCACACGACCTTCAGGTAGCGCGGCTCGGAGGGGTTGATCTCCAGTTTTTGGCGCAGGTGGCGGATGTGGACGCTCACCGACGTCTCCGCCCCCAGCGAATCCTCCTTCCACACCAGCTCGTAGATCTGGGCAGAGGAATAGATGCGTCCCGGGTTCTTCATCAGCAGCCGCAGGATGTTGAACTCGATGGGCGTGAGCGCGACCTCGTCGCCGTCGACCGTCACGCTCTTTTTCTCCTCGTCGAGCACGATGGGGCCGACGGTGTAGACGTTCGGCTTCTCCTCTTCCTTCTTCGCGCCCAACTGCGTATAGCGGCGAAGCTGAGACCTGACGCGCGCCAGCACCTCCACGGGGTCAAAGGGCTTGGTGATGTAGTCGTCCGCGCCGATGTTCAGGCCCAGGACCTTGTCGCTGCTCTCGCTCTTGGCCGTGAGCAGGATGATGGGCACGTTGCTCTTTTCGCGCAGCTTCGCCGTCGCGGCGATGCCGTCGAGTTGCGGCATCATGATGTCCATCAGGATCAGGTGGATGTCGTTTTTCTCCACGACCTCCAGCGCCTCGCGCCCGTTGCTCGCTTCAAACAGGCAGTAGTCCCCGCCCGAGAGATAGATCTTGAGCGCGTTGACAATGTCCTGCTCGTCGTCACAAATCAGAATGTTATACATTTTCTCACCTCATATTGGCATTGTATCAGCCGTTTCCGAACAAAAACAGCAAGTGTTTCTTAATTCTTGCTTAATATCCTCTCAAAAAAGGCCGAAAGGGGCTTCCTTTCGGCCTTTTTCACTTGTTTTCTTCCTTTATCGGTCGCGCCCGTCAAGCGCGGCAAGGCCGAAGCGCGCGGCCAGCTGTATTTTCGCGTGCTCCTCGTCGGTCTGCGCGGCGTCGAACTTTGCGCGCAGCTCGCGCAGGAACAGTCCGCGCAGCGAATCCTCGTCCGCGCGCGCCCACACGTCCTCGCCGATGCGCGTTTCGTCGCGCAGCTCGAGCGAGAAAAAGTGCGGTGCGAAGGCTTCCTCAAGCGCGGCGAGGTCCGCCCCGCGCTCGTCCGTCTCGCCGGTGAGGATGACGCGATAGCTGTCGTGCTCCGTCTCCTCCGGCAGGGCAGCGCGCAGCGCGTCCGCCGGAGGCCTGCCCGTCACATCGACGCGCAGGATCTCATACTTTCGCAGCGCCAGCGGGACGAAATCGAGCGCAGCTCTCCCCCGCTCCACGGTCCCGGCGAGCACGCCCTTTTCGCCCAGCTCGTCAAAGCCGCGGCCCTCGGGGCAGCCGGAGTAGGCGTAGGCCGTGCCGCCCTCGCGCTGCACGCCGCCAAAGCGGTGCGTGTGGCCGAGGGCCAGATAGTCGAGCCCGCTCTGCGCGATCTGCGCTCTTGTCACGGGGTCGTAACGCGAGTGCTCGTCAGAAATGTCGCCGTGCAGCACCATCAGGTGCGTCAGCCCATCGTCCGGCGCGTGAAAGTCCGCTATCAGGCTCTCGTCCTGCGCGGACGCGGTGAACGCCGCGCCGTAAACGGCACAGGAAAGCGCGGGGATGTCCACGCGCTCGACGCGGCCCGAGGTAAAGATATGCACATTCTCCGGCCAGATGGGCAGCGCGTAGGGCGAGCGCGCGCTGTAGGGGTCGTGGTTGCCGGGGGCGATGAACACGCGCGCGTGCATCGCGCCCAGCGTTTCGGCGAGCGCTTCGAGCGTCTCGCGGTAGACGGTCCCGCTGTCGAACAGGTCGCCCGCGAGCAGCACGACCTGCGCGCCGCTCCCGTTGACAAGCTCCAAAAGCCGCGTCAGCAGGGCGCGGCTCTCGCGGCGGCGCTGGCGCGCCTTGTCGGCGCTCAGCGCGGCAAAGGCGCTGTCTAAGTGGAAATCCGCCGCGTGGACGATCCTCACGCTCATCGTCTCTCTCCTCTCACGGCTGCGGCGCGGGCGCTTTTTCCTTGCACACGTCCACCCAGGCGACAAAGTTCGAGGAATATTTTTCAAGCTCCTCGCAGGTCATCTCGATGGCGCTGTTCGCGCTGCCCGCTGCGGGAAACACCGTGTCGAAGCGCCTGAGCGACACGTCGAGATAGGTCTTTACATTCTCCGGCAGGGCAAACGAGCACACGCCGCCCGGCGCATGGCCGGTAAAATCGCAGGCCTCGTCGAAGGTCAGCATCTTCGCCTTCACGTGGAAATACGCCTTGTACTTGGCGTTGTCGATTTTCCTGTCTCCCGCCGTCACGATGATGATGGGCGCATCGTCCGCGAGCTTGAAGCTCATGGACTTCGCGATGCGCGCGCCCTCCACGCCGACGGCGACGGCGGCCAGCTCGACCGTCGCGCTCGACACGTCGAACTCGCGGATGCGGTCGGCGATGCCGAAATGTTCAAAATAGGCTCTCACTTTTTCGATGGACATTTGCGTTGTTCCTTTCTATTTTGCGCTTTCTCAGCGCACATCGACGCGCTCGACGCCCACGCAGAGCCCCGTCGCGTCATCCAATGTAAAAATCGCTCCCTGCATCTTGCCGGCGCTCTTCTCCGGCTCGCGGTAGCGGCCCGGAAGACCGCCGAGAAACGTCTCGACCGACTGCTCGGGCTTGATACCGAGCACGCTGCGCACCGCCCCCGTCATGCCGAGGTCCGTGAGGTAGCCCGTCCCCTTGGGGAAGACCTCTTCGTCCGCCGTCGGCACGTGGGTGTGCGTGCCCCAGATGGCGCTGACGCGGCCATCGAGGTAATAGGCCATGGCGAGCTTTTCGCTCGTCGCCTCGGCGTGGAAGTCAAGCAGCGTGAACGTCGGCTTTTCGCCGCTTTTGAGCAGCTCGTCCGCCGTTTTGAACGGATTGTCCGCATGGAACGCGAGGTCGCAGCGGCCGATGAGGTTCATCACCGCGATGCGGGCGCGCCCGCAGTCGAAAACGCCGTAGCCCCTTCCCGGCACGCGCGCGCCGAGATTGTGCGGCCGCAGAATATACGGGCAGTCGTCGAGGTAGTCGGTGATCTGCATCTTGCCGAATGTGTGGTTGCCAAGCGTGATGACGTCCGCTCCCGCGGAGAAGATGCGCTCGGCGTCGTTCGGCGTCAGGCCGACCATCGCGGCATTCTCGCCGTTGACCACGGTGAAGTGGATGTTCTTGAGTTTTTTCACGGCGCGCAGATGGTGCTCGAGGCAGCTGACACCGCAGCCGCCCACCACATCGCCGATGGCCAGAATATTGTAGAGCATGGCGTTCCTCCGCTTTGCGTTTTCCCCAGTATAGCAAGGCGCGGGGCAAAACGCAAGAAAGGCATGAAAAAAGGCCCCGCAAAAGCGGAGCCTTTTTCTTATTTCGCGTATTCGATGGCGGTCGTCTCGCGCAGGACGTGCACCTTGATCTGGCCGGGATATTCCATCTCTTCCTCGATCTTTTTGGCAAGCTCGCGCGCCAGAATGACCATCTGGTCCTCGCTGACCTGGTCGGGCTTGACCATCACGCGCACCTCGCGGCCGGCCTGAATGGCATAGGCCTTGTCGACGCCGGGATAGCTGCCGGTGATCTCCTCAAGCTGCTCGAGGCGCTTGATGTAGTTCTCCAGATTCTCGCGGCGGGCGCCGGGACGGGCGGCAGAGATCGCATCCGCCGCCTGCACGAGGCAGGCAACGATGGTCTGCGGCTCCACGTCGTTGTGGTGAGCCTGCACGGCATGGATGATGTCGTCCTTTTCGTGGTACTTGCGCAAAAATTCGACGCCGAGGGCGACGTGCGTACCCTCCATCTCGTGGTCGACGGCCTTGCCGATATCGTGCAGCAGGCCTGCGCGCTTGGCGGCGTAAACATCCGCACCCAGCTCGGCGGCCATCATGCCCGCAAGGTGCGAGACCTCGATGGAGTGCTGCAGAACGTTCTGGCCGTAGCTCGTGCGGTAGTGCAGGCGGCCGAGCATCTTCACAAGCTCGGGGTGCAGGCCGCGGATGCCGGTCTCCAGCACGGCGCGCTCGCCCTCGGACTTGATGATGGCGTCCACCTCGCGGCGGGCCTTGTTGACCATCTCTTCAATGTGCGTGGGATGGATGCGGCCGTCGGCGATGAGCTTTTCAAGCGCCAGGCGCGCGACTTCGCGGCGCACGGGCTCGAAGCATGAGACGGTGATCGCCTCGGGCGTGTCGTCGATGATGAGGTCGACGCCCGTGAGCGTTTCGATCGTGCGGATGTTGCGGCCTTCGCGGCCGATGATGCGGCCTTTCATCTCGTCATTGGGCAGGGGCACCACACTGACGGTGATCTCGGCAACATGGTCGGCAGCGCAGCGCTGGATGGCAGAGGCGACGATCTCGCGGGCGCGGGAATCGGCCTCGTCCTTGGCGCGCTGCTCCAGCTCCTTGATCTTGAGCGCGGTCTCGTGCGTCACTTCGCTCTCGACCTGCTCGATCAGGTACTTCTTGGCGTCTTCGGCAGTAAAACCGGAAATGCGCTCAAGCATTTCGGTCTGGCTGCGCTTGATGATCTTGATTTCTTCGTTTTCCTTGTCCAGAGCGGCATGCTTCTGGTTGAGGGCCTCCTCGCGCTTTTCCAGCGCGTCGGTCTTGCGGTCGAGGTTCTCCTCCTTCTGCTGGAGCCGGCGCTCCTGCTTCTGCTGCTCGGCGCGGCGTTCCTTGACTTCCTTCTCGTATTCGTTTCTGGAGCGCAGGATATCTTCCTTTGCTTCCAACATGACTTCGCGTTTCTTGTTTTCGGCGCTCTTGATCGCTTCGTTGACAATACGAAGAGCCTCATCGTCGGCGTTGGAGATCTTCTCCTCGGCGCTCCTTGCGGCTCTCTTGCGAATCCAAATACCAAGAAGAATGCCAATGACGAGCGTCCCTGCCGCGATGAGCGCAGCGTAGAGGTAGCTTATCATGAAATTCCTCCTGTGTGTGATTTTTGATCGATAAACGGGAGATTCCCCTATTCTCCCCTCCATAAATCCACCGTATATTGTAAACTTTTTATGACCGCCTGTCAAGAAGAAGTCGCGCCGCGCGGTTTGCAGTTTCTTCCGTCAGCCGACGATATAGGCCTGCGCGGCGTAGCCGAGCTGTCCCTCGTACTGCACGGAGTACCAGCCCCGGTAGCTTCCGTAGATGCGCACCTCCGCGCCGTTCGGGATGCGGCCCACGACCGCGTCGTCGATGCCCGGATAGGCGCGCAGCAGCAGCGGCGAGCCCTCGGTCGCAACGATCCCCGTGCGCACGGGGATCGGATAGAGAAACGGCAGGCCGAAATAGTCCGTCAGGCCCCGCGCGATGGCCTGCGCGGCGGGGTCGAGGTTATTTTCGATCCAGCGCGCGTCGGCGTAGTTGTCGTGATAGCCGAGCTCGATGAGATTTGCGGGGCAATTCGGGCGGCGCACCTCGCCGAGCGTCGTGGTGGACTGCGTCGTCACCTGATCGGGCAGCGGGTAGACCCTTTTGAGCTGCGCGGCGAAGAGCTCCGCGGCGCGCTTACCGTCGCTGCTCGTGGGATAGTAAAAGACGATGATCCCGCGGTTTTTGCCCGCCTGTCCCTCGCCTGAAGCGTTGGAGTGCAGGGCGAGGTAAAAGTCGAAGCCGCCGAGCCGGTTCGCCTGCGCGATGGACGATGCGGCGGTCATCTCCGGGGTATTGCGCACAAAGGCGATCGTGTTGGCGTAGAGATACGGCTCCAGCTCGTCCGCCAGCAGGTTCATCCAGTATTCCTCGCTGCCGGTGCCGGTCACATAGGGGTTCCACTCCTGCGTGGAGGGACTTAAATAGATTTTGGGCATACGCATACTACCTCCCGTCGGCCCATCGTATGCGCGCCTTGCCATGATGATGCCCGTCCGGGCAAAAAAAGAGACCGCCGAAGCGGTCTCTTTTCAATGTTTGGATGAGGGCTGCGCTCAGGCGACAGCGGCCTTGTCCTTCTTGTTCTCGATCCTCTGCAGAACAATGATCGCGGCCAGGATGACGATACCGATAATATCGGTCACGGTGCCCGGATAGATCATCAGCAGACCGCCGATGACCAGCACGATGCGGGTGACCCACTTCATGTCGCGGGTCAGATAGCCCATCAGGCCGGAGGCGATGGACATCATACCGAGGGCAGCGGTCACGGTGATGGAGATGACGCTCCAAGCGTTGACACCTTCGCCGACGAAGATCATCGCGTTATTGTAAGCAAAGATGTAGGGGATGATGAACGCTGCGATCGCGAGACGGGTCGCGTTCCAGGCGGTCTTCATCGGAGGAGCCTTGGCGATGGCGGAACCGGCGTAGGCAGCCAGCGCGACGGGCGGGGTGATGTCCGCAACGATACCGAAGTAGAAGCAGAACATGTGGGCAGCCATCAGGTTGAGACCCATACCGGAAGCAAGGATCGGCGCGCAGGTGGTCGCCATGATGATGTAGTTCGCGGTGGTGGGAACGCCCATGCCGAGCACGATGCAGCAGAGCATCGTCAGCACGAGAGCGATGATCAGGTGACCGTTGGACAGACCGACGATCGCGCCGATGAGCACCTGGCCGAGACCGGTCATGGTGACGACGCCGGCGATGATACCAGCCATACCGCAGGCGATACCGACGCTCAGGCAGTTCTTGCCGCCGTTTTCAAACGCGTCGATGATGGTGGGCAGGCTCTTGACGTTGGGCTTGCTGATGGCGTAGTTGATAACCAGCAGCGCGAAGGCGATGGCAAGGCAGAGCGTGCTGCCGTTCTCGCCCATGAAGGTGCCCGGCTCGAAGCTGCGGCTCATGAGGGTCATGAACAGAAGCGGGATCAGGGGGATGGCCATGACGAGCTTCTTCTTGCCCTCTTCACGGCTGATCATGGCGACGACCACGCAGTAAAGGGTCGCGTACACGGCGGCGGTGGCCATCGTGAAGCCGATCATGATCATGTAGACCAGAACGACCAGCGGGAGGATGAGGTAGATCTGCGGGAGCAGGATCTTCCACTTGGGGAGCTCTTCGCGGGGCAGACCCTTGAGGCCGAGCTTCTTGGCCTTGAAGTGCACGCCGAGGAAGATACCGAGGAAGTACAGGAATGCGGGCAGGATTGCACGCACGATGATATCAGCATAGGGAACGCCGACCATTTCCGCCATCAGGAACGCCGCAGCGCCCATGATCGGGGGCATGATCTGGCCGCCGGTGGAGGACGCAGCCTCGACCGCGCCGGCGAACTCGGGGGGATAGCCGGTCTTCTTCATCATCGGGATGGTGACGGAACCGGTGGTAACGGTGTTGCCGACGGAGGAACCGGAGACCATGCCGCAGAGGGCGGAGGAAACAACCGCGACCTTTGCAGGACCGCCGGATGCCCAGCCGACCAGCGCATTCGCGCAGTCGATGAAGAAGTTTGCAACGCCGGTGGCCTCCAGGAAGGCGCCGAAGATGACGAACAGCGCGATATAGGTCGAGCAGACGCCGATCGGGGTGCCGAGGATACCGGTGGTGGTGTAGAACAGGTTATACATAACGGTCTTGAGGTCCTTGCCCGCGCCGACGAAGGCGTAGATCACGAACACTGCCGACACGCAGATGATCGGCATACCGACCACGCGGCGGCAGCACTCGACAAGGATGAGCGTGCCGACGATGGCGAACACGACCAGCAGCGGGATCGTCACACTGCCGATCTGGACGGTATAGATCTTCTGGATACGGGTACCGACCGCAACGATCTTTTCAAGATTCAGCGGGTAGAAGAAGAAGCAGAACGCGCCGACTGCCGCCATTACGATATCGTACCACGGCATGTAGTTGACCTTCTGGGAGCCCTTCTTAATGGGGTAGTAGATAAATACAAGAATGATGACCAGGCCGAGGAACAGGGGGCGGCGCGCACGCTCGTCCATCTTGATCCACATGTTCATCACGATCAGGAAGACGCCGAACGCAGCCGTGAGGATGCGCAGGATCTTTCGGGGCGTGCCCTCCCAGATGCGCGTGTTCGACTCACGGTCGTATTTTTTCATGATCGCATCGACGTCTTCCATGGTACCGACGTCGGTATCGACTGCAGCATTGTTGAGCTTTTCGTTTTCAGCCATGATGCAATTTCCTCCTTTTTTCTATTTGCGAGCGGCTGTGCGCTCACACGAGCCAGAACTCGTAGCAAAAACGCACAGGCGCGTTTCTTCCACACAAATCACGCAGACTGACTTCGTCTCCGTTTACACTCAGTACATGGTCGTAGACCGTTCCCACGATGTAGACAACATTCGTCCTGTCCTGATGAATGTTGCTGATGACCATGGCCCAGCCATGATAATCTGGGCGGTCAACGTAAACCTTTCCCAGCGTTTCGCCGGGATTGAGCTCCGTCTGCACGCCGGCGCCGAAGGAGCAGTAGGTCGTCTCTTCCACGTAAATGGACTTGTCTTCGATCTCGTAGGTATCCGTCAGGGGGTATTTGTTGACGGAGTGGATGAAGGTGACGGAAAAGCGGTCGCCTTCGTTCATACGATACCGGGCATAGACCTCACCGGTGTCTCGGTTGCGCAGGGTTAGATAGTAGCCGGAACGGGATATCAATACGGCAGCCGCCGCAATAATTAAAATCATTGCGGCGGCCGCAGTTATGTATCTCCGTAAATTTGACCTCACGTCAATACACTTTCAGGCAGCAGGTCCTTCTTACAGGACGCCGACTTCCTTGTAGTACTTCTCAGCACCGGGGTGCATGGGAACGGTCGCACCGGCGGAGGCGGAGGTGGGATCGAGGAAGGCGAACTTGGCGTGGCCCGCTTCGAGGTCAGCCTGGTTGTCGAACATCGCCTTGACGAACTCGTAAACGACATCCTCGCTCAGGGTCTCGGAGGCGACGAGGGTAGCCTGGATAGCAACGCAGGTGACGTCGCTGTCCTGACCGGTGTAGGTGCCGGCCTTGAGGTCGTCACGGATCAGGAACGGATACTCGGCCTGGATGGCAGTGAGCTCTTCCTCGGTCAGGGAGACGAGGTTGAGGGTGTTGGTGGTGGCATAGTCGACGATAGCAGTGGTGGGAGCACCGGCGACGGTGAAGGCGGCATCGATCTTGCCGTCCTTGAGCTGGTCAACGCCATCCTGGAAGGAGCCGTTCACCGCATTGACGTCGTCCTTGGTCAGACCCGCAGCGCCGAGCACCTGCCAGGCGTTGATCTCGGTACCGGAACCAACGTCACCAACGCAGACGGTCTTGCCCTTGAGGTCGGCAACGGTGTTGATGCCGGGCTTGGCAAGGATCTGAACGGTCTCGTTGTAGATACCGGCGACCCAAAGAGCGTCGGTCTCGGGAGCGCCGTCGAAGGAGTTGGTGCCCTCGTGCGCGTAGTTGATAACGTCGGACTGCAGAATGGCCATCTGAGCCTCGCCGTCGGTGATCATGTTGACGTTCGCGACGGAAGCGCCGGTGGACTCAACATTGAGGGTGGAAAGGGTCAGCTTGGAGTCGAGGACGGTCTTGAGAACGCCGCCGACAGCGTAGTAGGTACCGGAGGTACCGCCGGTCGCCAGAGTGATCGCAACGGGGGAGCTGGAATCGCCGTCGTTGTTCTGGCTGTCATCCGTCTTCTCACCGCCGCAGGCGACCAGCGCGAAGACCATCGCGAGAGAGAGGATCAGAGCTAAAAACTTTTTCATACGCAATCTCCTTTTTGATTCTTCCGGCATTCACCGCTTCACCGGCACATGCTCCGCCGCGTGGGGGCGCTTCGGAGCACCTACGTTGGAGAAGCGTTGAATTCCGAAATTTACTTGCCTCTTTCAGGCAGTCTCATTATAGCTGAATGACAGGTCTATTGCAAGACGTTTTTACTTTTTTGGATATTTCGCCAAATTATCGTTGAATTCCGTCATCATTCGACCGATTATTTCGTTAAACATTTATCAGGTTTTCAAATTTTTCTTTCGGTATAAAAAATCAGGGCGGCAAAGCGCCGCCCTGATCGCATGAAGGTCTCACATACTGATTATGCAAAATCCGTGTGTTATTTACTTCTTTTCCTTGTTGTCCACGACCTGCTTGAGAAGCGCGGAGAACTCGTCCATGCTCATCGCGCCGAGGTCGCCGTCCGCGCGGTGGCGCGGGGAAACGGTGCCGTTCTCCATGTCGCGGTCGCCGACGACGAGCATGTAGGGGACCTTCTCCATCTGCGCGTCGCGGATCTTGCGGCCGATCTTCTCGTTGCGGTAGTCGACCTCGACGCGGAAGCCCATGTCTTCGAGCTTCTTGGCCTGCTCGGCGCAGTAGTCGGCGGCGCGGTCGGTAACGGGCAGGAAGCGCACCTGCTCGGGCGCCATCCACGTCGGCAGCGCGCCGGCATACTCCTCGATGAGGTAGGCGAGCGTGCGCTCGTAGCAGCCGAGAGACGTGCGGTGGATGATGTACGGCAGCTTCTTCTCGCCGTTTTCGTCGATGTAGTACATGCCGAAGCGCTCGGCGAGCAACATGTCGATCTGGATGGTGACGAGGGTGTCTTCCTTGCCGTAGACGTTCTTATACTGGATGTCGAGCTTTGGGCCGTAGAATGCGGCCTCGTCGATGCCGACGGTGTAGTCGACGTCGAGATCCTTGAGGATGCGCTCCATCACGCTCTGGGCGTGATCCCACTGCTCCTTCGTGCCCTCGTACTTGTTGTTCGGGTTCGCGGGATCCCACTGGGAGAAGCGGAACGTGCACTTGTCAAGAAGACCGACGGTGCCGAGGCAGTACTTGGCAAGGTCGAGGCAGCCCTTGAACTCCTCTTCGAGCTGGTCGGGACGCAGGACGAGGTGGCCTTCGGAGATCGTGAACTGACGCACGCGGATGAGGCCGTGCATCTCGCCGGAATCCTCGTTGCGGAACAGCGTCGAGGTCTCGCCCAGGCGCATCGGCAGGTCGCGGTAGGAGCGCTGGCGGTTCAGGTAGACCTGATACTGGAACGGGCAGGTCATCGGGCGCAGGGCGAAGCACTCCTTCGTCTCGTCATACGGGTCGCCGAGGATGAACATGCCGTCGAGGTAGTGGTCCCAGTGGCCGGAGATCTTGTAGAGGTCGCGCTTGGCCATCAGCGGGGTCTTGGTGAGAAGGTAGCCGCGCTTCTGTTCGGTATCCTCGACCCAGCGCTGCATCACCTGCACGACGCGCGCGCCCTTGGGCAGCAGCACCGGAAGGCCCTGGCCGATGCAGTCGACCGTGGTGAAATACTCAAGCTCGCGGCCGAGCTTGTTGTGGTCGCGCTTTTTGGCCTCTTCCAGCTTGGCAAGGTACTCGTCCAGCTCTTCCTTCTTCGGGAAGGCGACGCCGTAAATGCGCTGGAGGGTCTCGCGATTGCTGTCGCCGCGCCAGTAGGCGGCGTTGCAGGCGGTCAGCTTGATGGCGTTGCCCTTGATGCGGCCCGTGGAATCAAGGTGCGGACCGGCGCAGAGGTCAGTGAACTCGCCCTGCTTATAGAAGCTGATGACGGCGTCCTCGGGCAGGTCGTTGATGAGCTCGACCTTGAACGGCTCTTCCTTTTCTTCCATAAACTTGATGGCCTCGGCGCGCGGGAGCTCAAAGCGCTCGAGCTTGAGCTTTTCCTTGCAGATCTTGCGCATCTCGGCTTCGATCTGCTCTAAGTTCTCCGGCGTGAAGGAGAACGGCGCGAGCATATCATAATAGAAACCGTTGTCGATGCTGGGGCCGATGGCGAGCTTCACCTCGGGCCACAGGCGCTTGACGGCCTGCGCGAGCACGTGGGAGCAGGTGTGCCAATAGGTCTTGCGGTACTCGGGATTTTCGAAGCTGAACTTGTTTTCTTCGTTGACTTTGACTTCTTCAGACATTTTATTTACCTCCGTTTTGCTTTGAGGGTGCAAAAAAGCTCCACCCCCGATTCTCTCAGGGGTGAAGCATTGTATACTCCACGGTTCCACCCTGCTTGCGCTTTCGCGCCGCTTGTGTCCGCTGTAACGGGCGGCCCCGTCCCGCTTGTTTCGCGGGCGGCTCAAGGGTGGTACAGCCGGTTTCCTCCGCAGGACGCTCGCAGCATCTGCGTCCCTCTCTGCGCGGTGAAGCGTGGTTTCTTCCCTGTCCGTGCCATTTTGATGATGGGAGTGTACACCCGCCGCGGCCGTTTGTCAAGCGGAAAGTGCGCGCGGAGCGCGCACTTTACAATAAATTCATCAAAACTCCGGCGGGCGGTTCTTCGCGGGCTTGTCGTCGTCCTCATCCTTGCCGAGGAATTTGGAGAACATCTTTTTGCGCTCCACGCGCCGCTCCTCTTCTTCCCTGCGCTTCTGCTCTTTCCAGCGCGCGAGCGATTCCTTCGCTTCGAGTTCCTCGCCTGCCGCCTTTTTCAAAAGCTCCGGCTGCTCGCCGTCCACGATCGCGCGCAGCTGGTCGATCGTTTTGTTCTCGCAGGCGCGGCGGAAGCGCAGCGCACGGGCATCCTCCGGCTCGAAAAACGCCATGCGGCCGCACCAGGGACAGATGTACAGGTCCGCCGCAAGATATTCGCTCCAAAGCGACCCGGTATCCGCGGTGTGCAGCTCGATCTTCTTTCCGGTGACCCGGCTTTCCATCACATGCCCGCAGACGCAGAGCTTATCGCTCATGCCGCTCCTCCTTTTTCCGAAGCTCCTGCTTGGGAAGCTCGTCGTAAAACGCGAAGGTCTCTTCAAAAAGCGTCTCGCCGTAGGCGCGCAGCTTTGCGCAGTAATCATCGTAGGCGCACATCATTTGCCGCGCCTCGTCCGTCAATACCGCGCCGCCGCCGTTTCTGCCGCCGATGTTGGACGCGAGCAGCTTGAAGCCCAGCCCCTCCTCCGCGCTGCGGATGACGGTCCACGCCTTCGAATAGGCCATGGAGATCGACATCGCCGCCGCGCGCAGCGAGTGCAGCTCGTCCACCCTTTTGAGCAGCTGGACAACGCCGGGGCCGAAGCATTTCTGATCGGTGAACATCCGGCAGGAGATCACCACGTGCAGATCGCGATCCATACGGCAGCACTTCCCTTCTTTTTTCCTGATTATATCGGAGCGCATCGATTCCGTCAATACGGCAAAAAAATGAGGAGGGAGCAGAACGCTCCCTCCCTTTCAGCGCAGGGTGTTGTAGTGCGTGTTCTCGCCGTCAAAGAGAAAGCCGTCCGTGTCGTGCACGCGGGCATTCGAGAGCATCTGACGGTAGCGCAGATCGTTCGAATCGAGATCCATGCCCGTCAGGCTGCGGCCGTTGCTGCGCAGCTGCGCGTTCGCGCTCTTCTCCGTTTCGGGGTTCAGATAGGTCTTGCCGTAGAGGCTGCCGTTTTCGCGCGTGATGGTCTTATCGCTGCCGAAATAGCGGCTGCGGTCGCTGGCGCTGGCCGCGGCGTTCCGGCGGCCAACTGAAGTCCGTGCGCCATTGTCCGTATCGTCCGCGCCGTCCATCTGATCGCCCATCATGCCGTCGCCGGTCACGCTCTCGTCGTTTGCGTCAGCGCCGCTCATGTCGTCGCCGGGCGTCGTATCATCTTTCTCACCGCTGTCCGTCGCGCCGCCGTCGGTCGTGCTGTCCGGCTTGCCGGTCACGGCGTTGTTGTCCTTCTTCTCGCCGCAGCCGGCGAGCGAGAAGAGCATCAGCGCCGTCACAAAAAGCATTGCAAGGGTCTGCTTCATCTTCGCATTTCTCCTCACTTCGATCTCCCGCGATACCCAAGCATAGTATGCACGCGAAGCAAAAAGAAACCAGACGTAAATTTTGACAGCCGAAAAAAGCGTCGCAGAGTTTGCGCCGCGCACGGCGCAAATAAAGTATAATCCGTTTTTCGCCGCGACATGTGCGTGGCGAAAAACACTTTGCGCGGAGCGAGTGTCGAATTGTCCGCTTTTCAGCGGACAACCGAGGCACAGAGCGCAGCGAATTTCATTCGAAAAGGCGGCTATGCCGTCTTTTCGAAAAAGCAAAAAAAGAGGACACCTTACGGTGTCCTCTTTCTTTGAGTAATTTTACTTGCTCGCCTTCGCGGCCTTGAAGGCCTCGATCAGCATCGGGGTGACC